>JACREZ010000006.1 GCA_016212665.1 Ignavibacteriota bacterium | reverse complement strand
GATGGAACGACAAACGCGAATACGGAAACTGAATGCATTCCAACTGATCGAAGAAACAATTGAGTATATGAAATCGAAAAACCATGCTAAGATACTGAACGCCGCTTAATGAAAAGTTTACACAACATTTGGTTATGATTCTTCCAATCTATTTCATCCGGATGTGTAGTGTACATAACTACCGTATCGTTTTGTGTTAAGGCGAAGAGTAATGGTTTATTGTTTTTCTGCGGTGGAATAATTGGTTGATTATTCAGTGCTCGGAAAGTAGCAGTCCAAAATGAAATAGTTTCATAATCCCGCTTTCGTGTTTCTGGGTCTTCATAAATAGCAATCTTGTAGTTGCTACCGCTTTCAACAAAAACATCTTTCCGAACTTCAATAAGATTTTCGGTTGGATTTTTTACACGAACTTTTTTTATTGGAACTCGCGCACCATTTTCGGAATACATTGTAATCCATGTATCAGAGTTCTTAGCGTCAATTGCGAATGCTTTTTTCACATCACCGCCAAATTTCGAAACTCGCTCTTGTAATACGCTTCGTACTTTTGGGTCAACAATTTTTTCTAATTGGTTAGGTTTCGAAAATTTGTCAAGTGTCCATCGTGTTACAAACGTCTGCTCGCCATCTAATTTGATTGAGCCGTACAGTGTTTCTTCGTGCATTGGACCACGAATAGTAGTGGTTGTAGTTTTCAAATACCCATCGGGATACTTCACTAAGTTTTTTTGTTTTATTTTATTTGGTCGTTTCCCTACCAATCGTTTCTGATTTCGATATGAGACGATGATAGACATTATCGCTTGTTCCGCATCGGTAAGAAAGCCCCTCCACGGATGAACTTTTGCTCTGTCATTATCAAGTTTATTCATCTCGTTGAATTTACTAAACGTTGCGAGAGTGGTAACAAGCGATGGAGTGGTGCAAGCGATAACGATTGCATCAATTGAGTGATGCCTATGGTCTCCTCTGTTTTTCGTATCAATATCTCCTTTGGAGAGAATTGCATTTAATCCCCAAAGTCTTCGGAGTGTTCCCGTTGCTTGTCCATTAACCACCTGTACGCGGGGATGCATCCCTTTTTCATCCTTTGTTGGAGGTAAGAGCATTTCAAGACGAGAAGTTAGTTCACGCGCTGCATAACTTGTATTCGTGATTTGGCTATTCAGAAAATCATCGGGAATTTCAGTGGCTAAAAATCGGTAGCGTTTCCCTCCTTTGAACACTTCGACACGAGATTTAAATTCGTTCAATGCCTGCGTGCCTTTAGAAGCAAAGTATTCATACGGAAGTTTATCCCCTTTCTCCTTATTTATCCATGCTTCACAAAGACAAAGATTGGAGAACTCACTGTTCATCGTTTTGCTGTATGGCAGAATATGTTCAATCTGTATCTCCGGACTAAACAATTGTGAAAGAGATATTGTTTTTCCTGAGTATGGAGAAATTCTACCGCACTCTTTCCAGAGCGCATATTTTCTTGCATCAGTAACTTTTCCTTTTTTCAAGAATGAATCCAAATCATCCAGTGTTGGGTCTTCACATCCCATTTCCAACCAGAGTTCATATTTTCGTACCTCAGGGTCGCCGGGTTCAATAGTGTTGTGAAGGAAGTTCGATAAAAACTCCGCATGTTCTTCGCGTTGTTTTCGCTTTTGGATGGATTGATTGCGAGCCGCTTCCCGTTTATCTTTCGGTTTCTTTAACTCGCGTGCTAACTCGACACGCATCATATCAGGTTTTCCATGTTTCGCAACGATAGCGTTCACGACTCGAAATGTTTCACTTAACATTTGTTGGACAATCGGATTTCGTAATTCATTCGGTTGAAGATGAGGTACTTTCTGCAGTTCAACTGCTTTTCCCCTGACAATTTTTGTTGTCGGGTTATATCCCGCAGCAATAAAAGCGTCGTATGGCGCAAGTCCTTTACGTAAATGAGGGAGGATCTTCTTCAATGCTTTTGTAGAAAAATTACCATAACCATCCTCAAAATTGATTTCTGAATATTTGCTTATTATTTCCTCACTCAATTCCGGTAGAATTTTCTGGCTAATCTTCTTCCTAACTATTGTCTTCAATTTTTCCGTATTATCGGTGTAAGTAAGAATATGCCAAAGTTCAAAACGTTGTTGTTCCGTCAACGCATCAAATTGTTCATTTCCAAGTTCATCAATCAATCGGGCATGAGTAATGTTTCCTTTCAAATCAAATACATCATTGAAGGAGATATTTCGCGGCAAACCTAATAGTTTTTTGATGTCACTTTCAGTTGCTTTCTTCCGTTTCATAAGAAAACCGGCTGCTTTTTGTTTCTCTTCGTTTGTCAATGGTTGACCGATTCTATCTCCCTTTGCAAACCGAATCGAAGAAAGTTGTTGCCAAATTCTAAATTCCTGGAACAGAACCGAACTTTTAGGGGAACATCTCTTGCTTGGTTCGAACCGACAGCGTGCGACTGTTCCCTTCTGTGATTTTAGATTTCGTTGATAGTAAATTATTTCATCGCGAATTGTCGTTCGTAAGTTACCGGTAAGAATTGTTGGGTAAAATTTTGATTGGTTCTCCCATAAAGCATCGAACTCAGCTATATACATTTCACGTCCGACGAAACGCCCGCGTATTCTTTCAATAGGATTATCGTTGTTATGCCAATCAGGATTGAAATCAGTTTTCTTGAAAAGTGATGCGAAATATTCTCCAACAGTACGGCAGGAGTTTTTTTCAATTTCAGTCTGGAGTTCCGTGATTGCCTGCTTAACTTTTCCTTCTTCTTTCTTTGCGTCTTCTGAGGAAATAGTTTTTCTGTTGCTCTTGAATCCCCTTCGTTTGTTCAGCATTTTTAGAATGATACCAAACTGCGATAAGGTTAATTGGAAATCTAATCCTTTGACTCGGAGTTCATAGAGTTCACGGGTTGAATAAAAATCTTCGTTCGTAGGTAACATTCCATTTTTTTGTAATATCGCATCAAGGCGTTCCCTTCGTAGTTTGAACCGGTGGTATCTTCTGCGAATACCGCGCGCGATACGACGGTCAACATTTTTCGAAACTTCTTTCCCTTGTTTGAGAAAGTCATCTTCTTTCACACCCACAGGAAAAATTCTCACTCCTGTGTCAATGATTTGTACTCCATCTTCAATCAGTGCCCATCCGATAGAGTTTGTGCCAATATCTAAGCCTAATGTTTTTCCCATAAATGTCCCTTTGTTTTTTGTTTGTAATAAAAAATAATTTGTTTACATTAACACCCGAAAGCTTACTACAATAAAGATTATTCTGTAGGCTTACGCCTTGCCCCAGTTCTTCTGGGGCTTTTTATTTCGGGAGTAAAGGTAATCAATTCATTTCACTTTTTCCAAAAATAAATCTGAAAAATCTCTTGCCTTTTTCCTTTCCATCTCTTATATTTTCCCTGTAATTAATTTCCCGTTTGTCTTCTGGGAACGTAGGCAATGGGTGCATTTGAGTAGAGTTGAATGAGCGGCACGGTGTGGCTGAGGTACTCAATGGCAGGCGGGAAGGAATGGCTATCTTGGGGTAACTTTTTTCATTTTCTTCAAAAATAGACTGCTTTGGGCAGTCGCGGCTTCCACAAAACGGTTGTGGAGTTCTACGGACGAGTTGTGGAACTTCTCCGAACGGTCGTGGGACTTCTCGCCCGGATTGTCGGACGTGAGATTTGATGTCTGGTATCTTCGTCTCATTCGTTTCTGTTCAGCAATCAACACACTTTTTATACCGATTCGAATCAGCGTTCTCCCGCGCACTTCGGCTCTCACTTCTCTCGCATGTTTGTTCGGAGCGTGCGCCTTCTCAAGAATACAAATTTCGGTTCTCATTTCTCGTCTTACTTCACTCTTTGTTGTAACATTTCTCAGGCACGTTCATATTCATTCACCACCATGAGCGGAGGGAGAGATATTCCTGAAGGGGATACTTTCCGCAGGCGCAGATAATTTTAACTCACTCTTTTTTTCATAATCTATACAGGTTACAATCATGCAACAAAAAGATTTTGTGCCGCGCCCTGAAGATGAGTTAGTGCCGTGGGGTGATAATCTCACCACGAAGTTACCAACGCATCAGGCGGCATTGGAAATATCAAATACTTCAATAACCCGGCTTCAGACAGAATACGGGGCTATGAAGGATGCCATCATCGCAGTTGAAAGTGCAAAACGTACATTACAATCGCTCGTTCAGACAAAGAATGATGCGGTATCAACATTCACGAAAGACGTGCGGAACGAGGCAGCGATTGCCAAGCGCCGCACAGGGTACACCCGTGCAATCGGTGAAGACCTCGGACTCGAGCCGCCGGAATCATCGCTCGACCCGACCACCATTACTTCGGCAAAGCCGGTCTTTTTTTCCACCCATCTCCCGGATGCCATTCGTCTTGATTGGATCAAGGGGATGTTCGATGGAGTTGTCATCGAGCGCAAGCGCGGCAACGAGACAACATTCTCCGTCATCGGGCGAGATATGAAATCTCCCTTTGACGACACGGATAAAAATCTGGTTTCCGATGTACCTGAAATCCGTATTTACCGGATTCGGTATATCTTGAACGACCAATTGGTCGGTCAATGGTCGGATGAAATCCGCGTGATGGCGAATATCTCGTAATCGGCAAGAGATGTGGGGCGGGTTGGCAACTCGCCCTACATCATTAACTGAAGTTACGCAAGCATGTAATTACAAGGAAAAAATCCTAAATCATAATATCGAAACTCTAAACAAATTCTAATATCGAATGTCCAAACGATCAAATTCACCTGAAAACGGTGGTTTAGTTTTTTTGAATTTCGGGTTTGTTTCGTTTTTCGGATTTCGATATTAGGATTTTTGACGTCAAACAACGGTGTTGCGTAACTACAGTTAATGATATCGGCGTTGAATACAAGGTGAGCAAGTGACTCTACTAACCCAACTACAATTGACCAATGACGAATTACTAATAACCAAAAGATTGTCTTTGTTTTTCTCTGTTCAATGAGTATCTTGGCTACAATGCCCAAAGTAGTAGTTGGAATCTTTATAAAAAAGGAGAATGAAAACTCCGGACTCGGTTCTGTTCGGAGAGAAGTTTTACTCTGTCAGAGATTGAAAAACGCCCGATACGCTTTGAAATGGGAATTTCCCGGTGGAAAGATAGAACCGGATGAATCTCCAAAAGCTGGACTTGTGCGTGAATTGAAAGAAGAGTTGGGGATTGATGTTCGTTCCTCATTGCACATTTATCAACAGAAAAATGTATTTCCTGACGGCGGTGTGTTTGATGTCGGATATTATTTAATTGAAGATTTTTCCGGCGAGATTCGAAACAATGCGTTCGAGCAAATGACATGGGTATCAATTGAGCGACTGAACGAATTTGATATTCTCGATGGCAACCGTGATGTGATTGACAAGTTGATGGAGATGTATGCGGAAGCGTAGTGTAGATGCTTCGACTTCGCTCAGCATGACGAATTATGGACGAGCGAGTCACCCTGAGCGGAGTCGAAGGGTTCTCCAACAACATCTGCTACGCTGGTACAGGAAACATCGGAGAATCTTTCTGTGGAGGAAAACAACCGACCCGTATGAAATTCTCGTTTCGGAAATTATGCTTCAACAAACTCAGGTGAGTCGCGTGCAGGAAAAACTTCCGGTGTTCCTCAAATCATTTCCTGATTTTCCATCGCTTGCGAAGGCAACAAAGGCGGAGGTCATTCGCGCATGGCGGGGAATGGGGTACAACAACAGGGCGGTTCGGTTGAATGAGTTGGCAAAAATTGTTGTTGAACAATACGATTCAAAACTCCCTGCAACAATTGCATTACTGGAAGAACTTCCCGGCATCGGGAAATATACTTCTCATGCAGTTTCATGTTTTGGATTTCGGAAACGTGTTCCTGTCGTTGATGTGAATATCAGGCGAGTGTTATCCCGTCTGTTTTGGAAAATGAAGAAACCGGATGAGTTGAAAAGCGAAAAAGAAATCTGGCAATTTGCCGAGCAAATTCTTCCGCGTGATGCTTATACATGGAATCAGGCGTTGATGGAATTGGGTGGAAGATATTGTAAAGCAGGCAGACCGAAATGCGGAGATTGCCCGGTTGAACAAGATTGTTCTTCTCGACATCTTGGCAAGATGAAGAACGAGCGGCGTGTTTCAACAACCAAAGAAAAACTTTCTCACGGTTTGCCGAACAGAATTTGGCGCGGGAGGATTGTTGAAGCGTTACGGAATGTGAATGGAGAAGGAAGCATTTCGTTGCATAGACTTGGCAAGACAATCAAACCGGATTATTCCCGGAATGACTCTCTCTGGCTTGAATCGCTTGTAAATCAACTTTCAAATGACGGGGTTGCACAGATGTTCAAATCGAACAGCACCATAAATGTGGCGTTGGCTGAAGAATGAAGCAAGAATTTCAAATAATGTCTCCAAATGAGTTGATTGTAATACATCGTAACCTGAAACCGGTAATCCGTAACCGCTTGAAAGAGTTTCAGCAAGTGAAAACAAAAGACTACTTCTACGAACTCGCCTACTGTCTTCTCACGCCGCAATCGAAGGCGGAACATGCAGAGAAAGCGATTGCAGTTTTGCGGAAGAATAATTTTGAACGACGAGACATCAATACAGAACTGCTCCTGCATCAGAAGGAATTTTACATACGGTTTCATAAAACCAAAGCAAAACATCTGGTAGAAATGAAGCGGCAGTTTCCGAACATACTTGAGCAATGCACGAACGGAAATACGAGTCGGGAATTGCGTGAATGGCTTGTGAAGAATGTGAAAGGACTCGGCTGGAAAGAAGCATCGCACTTTCTCCGCAATATCGGTCACCGGAATCTTGCAATTCTCGACAGGCACATTCTGAAAAATCTTGTACGAGTCGGTGTGTTGAAAGAAGTCCCCAAAACACTCAATGCAAAACTGTATCTTGAAATCGAACAGAAGTTTCTCCGCTTTTCTGATGAAGCTGGAATTTCGATGGATGAACTTGACCTAACGTTTTGGAGTAGTGAGACGGGGAAAGTTCTTAAGTAGTCAGTATCTCAGGTTATAATGGTCAATGGTGAATAGTCAATTGTCATTTGTCATTTGTCATTGGTCATTAGTAAGTAGGAAGAAGAAATAACTCAAAATAATAATCTAAAAACCAAAACATGAATCAATTAACGAATTAACGAATCACTAATTAACGAATCACAAATCACCAATTAACCATTAACCAACCATGAAAGCATTAGTAATCGGAGCGGGAATGATGGGAAGCGCGGAAGCGTATGACCTTGTCAATTCCGAACATGTAGAGCAAGTAATTCTTGCAGATAAAGATGAAGCGCGGGCGAAGTCCGTTGCAAAGACGCTTGGAAACAAAGCCACCGGACGACAGATTGATGTTGCGTACTACGTTGATGTTGTAGAAGCGATGCGAGGCGTGGATGTCGTGCTTGGCGCAACGAGTTATCAACACAACGTTCTGCTGACCAATGGAGCAATCGAAGCGGGAGTTCACTTCTGCGACCTCGGCGGCAACATGGATGTTGTCTATAAGCAAATGGAACTTGATGCGAGAGCGAAACAAGCAGGAGTGTTGATTCTTCCGAACTGCGGCTTGGCGCCGGGAATGGCTTGCGCAATCGCGGCGGGCGCGGCGAAGAAGTTTAGTTCCGTTGATGAGATTCATATTCGTGTTGGTGGACTTCCGCAACATCCGCAACCGCCGCTGAATTATCAACTCGTGTTTTCTCCCGAAGGATTGGTGAATGAATATCTCGAACCGGCGGAGCGACTTCACAACGGGGAGTTGCAAACAATCGCTTCGATGCTTGATGTAGAGGAGTTAGAATTTCCGCAACCGCTTGGAAAGATGGAGGCGTTCAATACATCGGGTGGCGCTTCGACGCTCGTTCACATGTTCAAAGGAAAAGTGAAGGAGGTGGATTATAAAACGATTCGCTACAAAGGACACTGCGAGAAATTCAAAATGTTGCTTGAGTTGGGATTCGGAAGCGCAGAGCCGATTGTTCTGGGAGATAAAACATTTACGGCGAGAGAACTCTTCGAGCAAATGTTGCTGAAGAAACTTCCGATGAACGGACCGGATATTGTGTTGATGCGTGTCTCATTGAAAGGGACGCTCGATGGAGCGCAAAAAGAACTCACGTATGAAATGCTCGACTACTTCGACAAGAATCTGCACATGACTTCGATGATGCGGACAACCGCTTTCCCGACATCTATCATTGCACAGATGGCGGCAAACGGAACGATAAAGGAACGGGGCGTTCTGCCACCTGAACAATGCGTACCGCTTGAACCATTTTTGAGTGAGTTAAAAAAACGCAACATCATCATTAACGAAACGCTTTCTTAAAAAGGAGAGAAGAATGAAACGACCGCTTTCAGTAATAATTATCACTAAACATCCCGAAACGATGAAGGAAATTCACACACGGTTTGATGTACAGACGAGCCATCCTCGTTTGAAACTGCTATCTCTGTTATTCAAGGCGGCATTTAGTTCGAAGGTGATAGGTGGAAGGAAAGAGGCTGGGGCGTAGGTAATTGGTTTGTGGTTAGTGGTTAGAGGTTAGTGGTTTTAGGTTTAAATTCCTGAGTAAAATAATCACTACTAACCACTCACTAATCACCATTCACAAATGACTAATGACGATTGACTAATGACAAGGAATTTTTATATCTCAAAAGGGTTTTTGATTGTAGTTCTGCTTCTCGTTTCTTCGGAAGTTTTTTCTCAGCAAAATATTCGGGTACAATTTCTGAACGAGAACCGTTCATTGCAAGTAAACGCGATGCAGCAGGGCGCGATGTTTTTCTCTGCGAAGGGAATTGTTGATGCGTTGCGATTGAGTTCAAGAATGATTCCGGAGGCGAAGCAGTTTGAATTTCAAACGAAAGAGTATTCCGTCCGGTTGACGGCGGAGAATCCGTTTGTTCTTATCAACGATGTGAAAAATACAACAAGCATGATTCAACTTCCATTTGAGACGGTGTTAAAAGGAAGTGATTTGTTTGTGCCGGTTGAATCGTTTGTGAAGTTATTGGATGACGTTACTTCGGAAACGATAGTCTATGACAGAACGAAACAAATAATAACAATCGGAACTTCGACGAAGATTTCTGTTTCGCCATCGTTTGATATTTTGAGAGTTACTGTCGAGCAAAAAACAAACGGATATTTGTTGAGGATTGCATCGAGCAAGAAAATAACCGACTACGAAAGTTGGACAAAATCGGTTGATGACGGGACGTGGTTATACGTTACGTTGCCCGATGCCAAAGCGAACTTACAAGCGTTGAACTCGAACAAGCCGGGGGGAGTGGTAAAAGATTTTCTCGTGTTTCAATCGCCGACTTCGCTTCAACTCACATTCAAACTTGGAACGAAAGTACGAAGTACCGAATTAATGCAGGCGGAAGGAAGCAATGATATTCTTGTCGCTGTTCATCTTCCGGTAAAGGAAGTACCGAAGACAACAACGTTGGAAGAAACGCTCGAACGGACGCGCAACAAATGGAGACTTGATTGCATCGTCATAGATGCGGGACACGGCGGACATGACCCGGGAACAATCGGAGTGAAGGGGACGAAAGAGAAAAATGTTACGCTCGCCGTTGCGACGCGGCTGGGAAAACTTCTCGAACAAAATATGCCGGATGTAAAAGTTGTGTACACAAGAAAAACAGATACATTCATCGAGTTATATCGCCGGGGACAAATCGCCAATGATGCCGGAGGGAAATTATTCATCAGCATTCACTGTAACGCCGCGAGAAAAAAACCAAGCAAACCGAACGGATTTGAGATTTATTTGCTCCGTCCCGGAAAAACGGAAGATGCCGTTCACATCGCCGCGCAGGAAAATGAAGTCGTGAAGTTGGAAGAGAATTATGAACAGCGATATCAGGAGTTGACGGAAGAACAGTTCATTCTTGTAACGATGGCGCAGAGCGCGTACGTGAAATATTCGGAACAGTTTGCCGGGATACTTCAATCGGAAATGGAACGATTGCTTCCGGTAAAAGATAACGGAGTGAAGCAGGCGGGCTTTTATGTTCTCGTCGGCGCTTCGATGCCGAATGTGTTGATTGAGACCGGTTACTTATCAAACAAAAAAGAAGAGCAATTTCTGAAATCTGCCAAAGGACAAGACCAACTTGCCGCGGCGATTTATCAAGGAATAAAAAAATACAAGTTGGAATATGAGAAGTCGTTGGATGAAGGCGCAACCAATAGCAACCAACGTTAGCCGGATGAATTAAGATGAACATTACGAAGGAAATTATTCGTTCTATTTCAGAGCCAACGATTCGCTCGCGCGGTCTGAACTATTTCAAAGAGGGAAGAGTCAGAATAAAATTATTTAGCGAGAAGGAGGTCGTTGCTCAGGTAAAAGGAACGCATAGTTACCGGGTTCATGTAATTTATGATGCTGATAAAAATGATTGGGATGTTTCCTGTACATGTCCTTACGATTGGGATGATGTTTGCAAACACGTCGTCGCAACGATGTATGCGGCGATGGAAGAAAATATTTACCGTTTGAAAAAAGTAAAAACACAGACGTTCGGTGAGGATACATTTGATGCGGATGAATATCAGGATGAGTTTGAAGATGATGAAGATGAAAGCAAGCGATTTGAGGCGATAGAAAAAACAGAGGCACAGAAACCTCAGCCCGCTCAAAGTGTTCCGGTTCTAAAAAAGCCAAGCATTCCGATATGGAATAAACGGATTGATAAACTTCTTGAAAACGGGCAGACGGGAATTCCTGCATCAAATGCACAATCATGGAGATTAATTTATCAACTCGATACAACGGAATATTCTACTACGCTGAAAGCACATCGGCTGTATCAGAAAAAAGACGGAAGTGATGGTCATACGGTTCCGATCACAGGTTTGAATTCAAATGACTATGCACAAATGGATGAAATTGATAAATTAGTTTTACCGCATGTAGCTCGTCAATTCGGATTGATTGTTCATCTTTCATTTTTCTATCAAAATGAAGTGCATTTGCATGGTTTATTACAGACAATTCTACGGCAAATTCACAAGAAGGAACTCTATTTCAGTTATGGTTATGGCGGGCTGAAAGAACGGATTGAGGTGATTCCTGAAAAGGGGAAGTTCGGATTTCATTTCAATTCAAATGAGAAAAAAAATCTCTTAATAGCAAGAGTTACCATCAATGATGTTGAGTTGCCACTCTCAGAATCCATTCTTGTTCTCTCCAAACCGTTGTGGATTGTATCAAACAAAAAATTATTTGAGGTAGCCAATCTTTCGCTCGAACAATTTAATGAATTGAAAAATGCAAAATGGAAAATCGAAATTCCGAAAGATGATGATGTACGATTCAGACAGGAAATATTTCCCCGATTACTTGAACGATACCACATTTCAGGGGAAGGTTTTGCTGTGCATGAACAGGAGGCGCCATGTGTAAAAAAAATATACTTGAAGGAGGAATTCGGGGGTTTATCCGTGCGACTTGCTTGCGCGTACGACGGAGTTGAAGTTCAACCACAAAACGTAAACGAAAACATTGTCGTTGCAAAAGAAGAAAATCTGTATCACAGCATCAAACGAGATATTGAAGTTGAATCGCAAGCGCGACGTGATGTACTTGATACATATATGATGGAATCCGTTCAGAATAAATTTATTCCAAGACAAAAGCCATTGGTTTGGCTTGTTCAGCAACTACCGGTGTTAGTTGAAAAAGGCTTTGAGGTATTTGGACAGGAGGATTTGAAATCGCTGAGAGTGAGGACGGGTGGGAATATTTCGGTTGCAATCTCTTCCGGCATTGATTGGTTCGACCTTGAAATGGTTGTCGAGTTTGACGGAGTCATTGCACCGTTCAAGGAAGTGTATCAAAGTATTCAGAACGATGAGAAGTTTGTGAAACTTACGGATGGTACACTCGGCTTGATTCCCGATGAATGGCTCAAAAAATTCAAACGGGCATTTGCGCTCACCGATGCGAAAGGTTCTGAATGGAAGTTGGCGCGCGGGCATGTTTCTCTCATTGACCAACTGTTCACGGAAGCGCAGATTGTTAAGCAGGATAAATCGGTAAGTTTGTATCGGGAAAAATTCAGACAATTCAAATCAATCAAACTGAAACGACTGCATAAAGAGTTTGGCGGCTCGTTGCGCCCCTATCAAAAAGCGGGATATGATTGGTTGAATTTTCTGAACGAGTTTCAATTTAACGGCTGTCTTGCGGATGACATGGGACTTGGAAAGACGATTCAGACGCTTGCGTTGCTTCAACGGGAATATTCGAACGGAACAGTGAAGCCATCGTTGATTGTTGTGCCGACTTCGATTGTGTTCAATTGGCTGAATGAAGCGAATCGGTTTGCACCGACATTGGAGTTTTATAATCACACTGGCAATCAGCGACTGAAATCGTTGGATGAAATCAACGGGAAACAAATCATCATCACAACGTACGGAGTGTTGCGGCGCGATATCAAAACACTGAAAGATGTTGAGTTTCATTATGTCATTCTTGATGAATCACAGAACATAAAAAACCCTGCATCGCAAAACACGAAAGCGGTGAAGGTATTGCAGTCGAAGCACCGCCTTGCATTGACGGGAACGCCTGTGGAAAATAATTTGATGGAATTGTGGTCGCAGTTTGATTTTTTGAATCCCGGTTTGCTTGGCTCGCGCACGGGATTTCAAAATCAATTTGCCAAGCCCATAGAGCGGGAAAAAGATGAATCAGCCGCAGAGATGTTGAGAAAAATTGTTTACCCGTTTATTCTGCGACGGACGAAAGATGTAGTTGCAAAAGAACTCCCGCCGAAGATGGAATCAGTGGTGTACTGTGAGATGGAAAAACCGCAAGTCTCGCTCTACAATTATTGGCGCGATTATTACCGGACGGCAATTCTCAAATCAATTGATTCGGTCGGAATGCAACATTCCAAGTTTAAGGTGTTGGAGGGATTGATGAAGTTGCGACAGATTTGTTGTCACCCGCTTCTTGTCGAGCCATCGTACAAAGGAACGTCGGGGAAGTTCGAAGCGTGGAAGGAAATGGTCGGTGATTTGATTGCAGAAAATCATAAGGCGCTTGTCTTCTCTCAATTTGTAAAAATGTTGAAAGTACTTTCGGTTCATTGCGATGGACTTGAAGTGGATTATGAATATTTAGATGGTGCGACAAGGGACAGGGAAGAACGTGTCCAACGTTTCCAATCAGATGAAAATGTGAAGATGTTTCTCATCAGTTTGAAAGCGGGAGGAACCGGATTGAATTTAACTGCGGCTGATTATGTGATTCACTATGACCCGTGGTGGAATCCCGCAGTCGAAGCGCAAGCCACCGACCGGACGCATCGAATTGGTCAGACCAAAAATGTTTTCTCGTACAAACTCATCACCAAAGATTCGATTGAAGAAAAAATTCTACAACTTCAGGAGAAGAAGAAAGAACTCGTCCGTTCCATCATCACTGCGGAAGCAGGGCTGATGAAGTTGATTACGCGGGAAGATGTTGAAATGTTGTTTACCTGACAATTCTCTAACTGTTCTCATCAAACCTCGAACCAGTAACCTCAAGCCGTAATTGTCAGAAAGAAAACTCCCCGCCGAATATCCTATATAATAGAAGCACGTTCAAAAAAATAATAACCACAGCACAAACGACGGCAAGTGAAGTGGTAAACTTTTTATTCGCAAGTTCACCCATGATGTTTTCATTCTTTGTGAATTTGATGAGGGGAATAATTGCAAACGGCAGTTGAAAACTCAGACAGACCTGACTCAACACGAGTAATTGTAACGGGTCAACGTTCATTGCGATGGCGATGATTGCCGGAACCATCACGATCAATCGCATAATCAATCTTCTCAACCATGGCTTGATTTTGATTTCGAGGAATCCCTCCATCACGATTTGACCTGCCATCGTTCCTGTTGTTGAAGAGGAAATTCCGGAAGCGAGCAATGCAAGAGCAAACACAAATGCCGACATTCCACCAAACAAGACCTCAAGTGTTTTGTGTGCTTCTTCAATTGATGTAACTTCAAGACCACGTGTGAAGAATGCACCTGCCGACATAATTAAAATCGCTGAGTTGATAAACCAAGCGCCATTGAGAGCAATCACAGAATCAATTTTAGCATTACGAAGTACTTTTTTCTTTTCTTCAGTTGATGGTTGTTTGGAAAGTCTGGATTGAATGATGTTTGAATGCAGATAAAGATTGTGCGGCATCACTGTTGCCCCAAGAATTCCGATCGCAACGAGAATACTTTCCGAGTTGATATGTGGGACAACAATATGATATGGTATCAAACTCCAATCAGGCTGAGCGATAAATAATTCGACAACATAACAAAGCCCGATAGTTGCTACGAAGGTGATGATGATGTATTCAAGAGGTCGGAAGCCATAGCGTTGAAGAGATAAAATCAAAAGAACATCGAATCCGGTAATGATTGTTGCTGTAAGCAAATCTATGTTGAATAAAAGATAAATTGCAATTGCCGAACCAAGAAACTCTGCAAGGTCGGTAGCAATCATAGCAAGTTCGGCGGTGAACCAAAGAAAGATACTTGTGGGTTTGGAAAAATTATCGCGACAATTTTGTGCCAAATCTTTTCCTGTAGCTATACCGAGTTTAGCAGAGAGAGTTTGCAGGAGAATTGCCATCATGTTGCTGAGGAAAATTACCCACAACAAATTGTAACCGAATCGTGCGCCCCCTTCAATATCTGTTGCCCAATTTCCCGGGTCCATGTATCCGACGCTCACGAGAAAGGCAGGACCGAGATACCGAATCAAATCACGGTTGACTACTTTCCGAACTGAGGTAACTGAATTACGTACTCGCAGTGATGTGTCTGCAACGATTGTTTGTAAGAACATGTTTACTCCGAAACCTGAATAAAGATACTTCGCGCCATCACGGGACTCAGCGGAATTTCTCTGTTCTTTAATTTGATGATGACAGAGCCATCGAAACGAACCTTCTGTGCGACAAGAATTTTTGTATTCAGTCTTAAACCTAATTTGGAAAGAAGTTGTAACACTTCCGGGCTGTCGTCGCTTACTCGAACGATAACGCCCTCATCATCAACGTTGCAGTTGGAAAGAATTGTATAGGATATTTCAGTGAGTTCACCATCTGCTGTCGGAATCGGGTCGCCGTGCGGGTCAACTTTGGGAAAGCCGAGCGCTTTATCGAGACGGTTTTCTAATTCATCCGAGGTGACATGTTCTAATCGTTCTGCTTCGTCGTGAACTTCATCCCACGTGTAATTCAAAAAAGTCACAAGAAACATTTCCCACAAGCGATGCCGACGAACCATTTTCAGAGCGAGCCGCTTCCCGTCTTCAGTAAGTTTCACTCCCTGATATGGTTCATAGTGAAGGAGTTGACGGTCAGAAAGTTTTTTTATCATATCTGTCACAGAACCGGCGCCGACACCGAGGTGCTTTGCAAGAGAAGTAGTTAACACTGTTTCATCTTCCCGTTCTAAACGATAGATGCTTTTAATGTAATCTTCAGTAGAAGAATTTGTCATATATCAAATTTATAATTTAGGTCTGCCTAAATATATGTTTTGATATGGAGAAATCCAAGCAAAAACATAAAAAAAGGGGCTGTCTCATAAGTAAGATCAATTGTAGGCGCAACCTTTATGGTTGCGTTTCCCAATCAAAAACGCAAACGTAAAGTCTGCGGCTACATCATTATCAGACTTATGAGACAGCCCCTTCTTGCGTTTCTAAGGATAGGGGTGATTAGTGTATTGTCTTCTTTACTGCGAACAAATTATACAGTAACATGAGAATTGCAGATGCGATACCGATTGTTCCAACGATGTACCACATCATCGGGTCATAAACGATTTGTGTTGTCGAAGTAACAGCGTCTTTGACTTCGTAAAGATAATTTGAACGTAACCAATCTGCCATGTAGCCTGCGGTGAACGCGCCGATTGCAACAGGAAGAAATGCAAACCCCATAAACGTTCCGACCTGTTCTTTGGGAGCGAGAGCGCTGACATATTCATAAAATCTTGGTGATTGAGTTGCTTCACCAAGTGCGAAGAGTGCAACACCGATAATTGCAGCTGTTACAGTCGGGATTGCCCCGATGATAAACCAACATCCGCTTGCGATGAAAAAGCCAACTGTCATGGCAGTAATGGGAGACCAGCGTTTAACTAATGCTGTCACAGGAACACTTAATAAAATAATTGTCCATGCGTCAACTGTTTCTAATAGTTCAAACCGGGAGAAGTTTAACACGTTGGTAACGTAGAATGGGAAGGAATAAAAAATCTGCCAGAACATAATCCAGAAACCGGAAAATATTACTAAGAATCCAATGAACCGAACGTTAAGAAATACAGAAGCCATATCTTTGAAGACCTGACCAAATGTTTTCACATTTTTTTTCTCATCCGAGAATACGGGTTCTTTGAAAAAGATTAACGTACCTATTAACAAGAGGAATGAAGTAATTGAAGACATGACAAGAACGTATTCTATTCCATAACCTTCGCGGACATTCATTGCAATGATGGGACCAATCGCACCACCGACATTCACCAGTGTATAGTAAATAGAAAATCCAAGGGACTTCACTTCTTCTTTTGATGTTTTAGCGACCGTCCCAACGATGCAAGGTTTGATGAGAGAACCTCCAATAGCAGTAAGTATGAGGACAGAAATGACGTATGTTTTCATGCCTATTGCTTGAACGATTTCCTGGCCAATTTCTAATCCTGCTAAACCAATTAAAAAATATCCAAGTGAAAACAGTGCAAAACAAGCAATCAATGTTTTCTTGAAACCGTATTTATCTACAAAAACACCGGCAAGAATTGGTAGTGCAAAAATTGCACTCGTAAACCACCCTGAGAATTTTCCTGCATCTTCTGCTAATCCGACTTTCGTCGCTAAATAGACAGTGAGAATTGCTTTCGTTCCATAAAAAGCAAGTCTCTCGAAAAGCTCTAAAATATTAGCAATCCAAAACGTTGATGTAAATCCTTGACGAAGGGAGTCTATGCGTTGATGTAAGTTCATTATGATAATTCAATGTAAAAAAATGATGGTAGAGAAGTTACTGAAAACTAATTAATGAGGCAAGATAAAAGCACGTGTTTTGACAAAAAAACGCTTCATGAACTGAATAATATTGTCTGAACGGTAAAATTGTACCTGATAGTGGTAAAAATTACCGCATGTTATCCATTACTATTTCAGTATGTGCAGAATTAATTTGTTTTAACTTAATTATCAAAGAGTTTAATCTTGGCACGCATGTTGACAATATAACAGCCAGATTAAGAAACAAGTTTTTCAAAATTAAATAACAAATTCATAAACAATTACACAATAATATAAAGGTTTAATTATATGGGTCAGCAACAATTATTACTCATCATCTTAGGCGTCATTATCGTTGGCGTCGCAATCGCAGTCGGCATTTCCATGTTCAGCAGCCAGAGTGTGAAATCGAATCAGGATGCAATTTATTCTGATTTAGCAAATCTCGCGGCAGATGCATACCAATATAAGATTCGTCCCACCAGCATGGGTGGTGGAAATGGAACATATGCAGCATACTCAGTTGGTACAAGTTGGGGTGCAGACAATCCGAATGCAACGTACTCAATTACCACACAGACTGCAACTGTTCTTACTTTGAAAGCAGAATCAAAGCAAGTTGATGCCGCAACCGTAACTGTTACGTATGATGGTAATGGAAAAGTAACATCAGGTCCGACACCGTCCGGTTTCTAATAACCGAACTTAATTTAACTTAATCTACTTTGCCACTGGTGAATCTAATTTCGCCAGTGGCAATGTAGTTTTTAGAAAGCGAGAAAGAAAAATAAATGGGTCAGCAACAACTTTTGTTAATAATATTGGGAGTGATTATTGTCGGCGTTGCAATTCAAGTTGGAATAATGATGTTTAGCAGTCAAAGCATGAAGGCAAATCAAGATGCAATTTTGATGGACCTCACCAATCTTGCGGCAGATGTATATCAGTTCAAAATCAGACCAACAATAATGGGGGGCGGAAATGGAACATATGCAGGATACATCATCAGTGTAAATGGTCCCTGGGGAATTGAAAATCCGAATGCGACGTATGAAATCATAACACAAACAAATACGACGTTGGAACTGAAAGCAACTTCTCGTCAGATTGATGGTGCGACCATCAATATTTCATACAATGGAAATTTTAAAGTTATAGCAGGTCCTACAATGGTTGGTTTTAACTAATACATCAAACGGGTTTGAAAAATATTTTTTCTATATTGAGCCAGACAATTTTCACAAAAGTGTTTTTGTTTGGAAGTAAGAGAATATTTGTTCATACAAATTTTTCGCGTTGTCGATATAAATGGAACATAGTGATAATATTAAATGGGTGAAGTATGGGGCAACAGCAATTATTATTAATAATTCTCAGTGTGTGTATAGTTGCAGTCGCTATCGCTGTGGGAATTACAATTTACAACTCATGGTCTATCCAATCGAACAAAGATGGACTAATGAATGATTTGAGCGAGATTTCTTCGTTAGCGTATGGTTACTACTCCAGAGCGCAGATAATGGGTGGAGGAAGTGGAACGTACGTTGGTTTTGATATTCATGAAGATATCAAATCGAATGCTAATGGTGATATTACATGGGTAGTTGATGGTAGCGGTAAATCAATTACCTTTACTGCTACTTCTCGTTATGGGTTTGGAACTGTTCAAACAGTTATGAATGATAAAGGAGTATTGACAAATTTTGTCTTTACAGGTGAGTTTTAAAAATATCTTGCACGGTTAGATGTACGTTTGGGGGTGTTAATTATTTTTCATCCTATCATTTTCCTTAATAAATTCTCTCACCGTGTTAAACTAACGGGTAAATCCCTTTGGAATTCAAAGAGAATATTCAGAAAAAATAATGCTTTAGGTCACGATTAAACACTTGCTTTTTAGTCTGGGAGTCAATACATTTGTTCACAAATAATGAACAAGAACCAATTATATCAACTTTCCTTACAAATAATTTAATATACATATAGGAATATACAGTGGCAGAGTTTAGAATAGAAGGTGTTGGTACCGCCGGCAAAGTTATCCAGGGAATCCTTGAAGCAGAAAATTTAACTGCTGCAAAACAAAAAGCGCAGCAGATGGCAATGCAAAGGAAATTTAAACTTTTGAAAGTGTTGCCTCGCGTAAAATTTTTGTATAAAGTACAGAAAGCAGGGGAGAAACCCATTAAGGGTGAGCAACGCGCTTTCACGAAAGAAGAAGTACAGGAAGCGCTCACAAAACTTGGTTTCAAAGTTATTTCTATCAACAAAGAGTTGATTGATATTAGCCGTTTCATGAAACCACCAATAACCGATATTGTATCGTTTGTTCGCGTTAGCGCCGATCTACTCAGGCAAAAACTTCCCTACAACGAAATTCTCCAATTGATGGTGAATGATATTCAAAATCCGGTTCTTCGTGACGCAATCAAAGAGATAAATACAGAACTAAAACAAGGGAAAGACAGTGAAAAAGTTTTTATCAAACAAGAACCTGTTTTAGGGAAGTTTACAGCAAACATGCTGGGGCTTGCGTCTAAAAGCGGTAACATGGCTGAGATTTATGATAGCACGGCAAAATTTTTAGAACGCAGGGCTGAGTTCAAAAAAAATCTCAAAAGTGCACTCATCATGCCGATGGTTACTTTAACTGCACTTGCCGGTGCGGTAATTTATTACGTTGCATATATATTCCCATCAATGGCGGAAGTGTTTTTCAAGATGATCGGTGAGGAAGAATTTGCAAAGCAATTTCCGTGGACATATGCAACACTTCAAGCGAGTTATTTTTTGCAGGATAACTATCTCTATATTTTAATCGCTACAATTATCCCCACGATATTACTCGCCAGATATTTTACCACAGAACGGGGTTTATTCGTTCTTAATAAGTACATGCTGAAAATTCCTGTTCTTGGTCCATTATTTCACAAAACAAGTATTGAAATTTTCTGTCGTGTATTTTATGCACTCTACAGCGGCTCCGGAGAAAATATTGACGTCATTCGATTGGCGGCTGAAGCATGCGGCAATCGGTATATGGAACATCAAATTAAAAACGTTGCAATTCCGATGATGATTGAAAAAGGAGCGGGTATTACTGAATCATTTGAAGCAACCGGGGTATTCACAAAAACAGCGTTAAGTCGGTTCCATTCCGGCTCGGAAACAGGTACAGTGAAAAACACGGCTCAACAACTTGCTGAATATTATGAAAAAGAGACGACCTACAAACTTAGAAACGCAATTGATTTTATCCAATTGTGGATAAATTTAATTATCATGGTTGTACTGTTAGCGCTTACCTTAGTGTCAACAGAAACAGCAACATTCCACCCGACACAGCCGGGCGGAAAACATTAATCCTGAAGTTGGCAACAAATTTTATGAAAGTACACTATGCCTGAAATAGATATAACTGATAAAATCGGCTATACGCTTCTCAAGAAAGGAATCATTGATTATGAGACTCTTGAGAAATCGTTGAAGGTGAAAGAATCGGAGGATAAAAAGAACCGCCGAAATCTCGGTCAGATTCTTGTAACCGATTTCAGTATAGACCATGATCAGGTTTTTCGTGAGGTAGCGAACTTATATGCCTTTCGGGAAATATATCTCGGAGATGAAATCATTGATGACCAACGAATTGAATTCATCAAACGTTTTGTCGATGCCCTCCCTGAACAGCAACGTGATTTGCTGATTCAGACAAAGATGATGCCCTTAAAGTTTGACGATAAACAACCCGATAAGTTAGTCATTGTTTCGGCAGATCCGACAGACAGAAATATTCCATCTATTGCACGTAATTTTGGAGTGAAAAAATATGAGGTGTGTTTCTGTAGATTAAAAGACTTGCAAGGATTGATGGAGAAAGTTGTTCCACCGCAGAACGAATTTCTAAAAATGTTAGAAAATGCGGATGTTCAAATTAACACCGGCGAAGAAGAGGCGGCAATTGATGAAGAAGAACTCGAAGCGGAAATTAACAAGAGTGCCCTTGTTAATTTAATTGAAGGATGCATTGTTGAGGCTGTTCGACAAGGAGCAAGTGATATTCATATCGTACCAGCTGAAGGAAATAAAACTCATTTCTTATTTCGATTAGATGGTAATTTACAGGTTTGGCATACACAGGATGCTACCTTACCCGAAGCAGTTCTTGCAGTCGTAAAAGACCGTTCCAAGGGTGTTGACCGGTTCGAACGCGAAATGTCGCAAGACGGATTTATACAAAGAGTTATTGACGGACACCAAATGCGTTTTCGCGTTTCTATCATGCCGATTGTAACGACGGAATTCAAACACAAATTTGAAAGCGTCGTTATCCGAGTTCTTGATGATAGAAAAGTCATTACCGATTTGACCAAACTTGGTTTACAAGGTCCTGCAAGAGACTTTTTCTATAAAGCTATAAACAAACCGCAAGGAATTATTATTTTAACAGGACCAACAGGTTCGGGAAAATCAACAACATTGATTGCGGCACTATATCAGGTTATTGACCCGACCGTGAATGTTCTAACAATTGAGGAGCCGGTTGAATACATTATCAGGGGCGCACGCCAATTAAAAATTGGTCCAAAAATGTCATTCGAACAATCTATTCGAGGTATTCTTCGACATGACCCGGACATCGTTCTTGTTGGTGAAATGCGCGATAAAGTAACAGCCGAAACAGCAATTAAACTCGCAAACACGGGACATCTTGTTTTCTCAACACTGCACACTAATGATGCACCAAGCGCTGTTGCCCGTCTCTATAAAATGGGAATCGAACCGTTCCTCATTGCATATGCAATCAATATAATTGTTGCACAGCGATTAATTCGTACACTTTGTAAGTTGTGTAAACGTCCAATCTCTGAAGGTGATAAAGATGGATTTTTAAAATTTGGATTTACAGAAGAAGATCTAAAAAATTATGTTTTTTATGAAGCAGTCGGTTGTGAGAAATGTAACGGTGGATATAAGGGAAGAGCGGCTATTCATGAAGCTCTCTATTTTACAAAAGAAATCAAGAACATTATTCTTGAAGCCGGAGAAAAGGTTGATGAGAATAAAATTCGGGACCAGGCTGCAAAGGATGGAATGTGGACACTCCGTCGTTCCGGTATGGAACGGATGAAGGAAGGGATGACCACACTTGAAGAAGTTATTGCAACAACAGTTGAAGAAGATTAACTGCACTCATGTAATGAACTCAACAAACCCTGATTGAAAAATCAGGGTTTGTTATTTAAGAGATTCTCTTTCGGTGAAGTTATATTATTGATGACTGCTATCACTACGAAAACTGAAATTCAATCAATAGCATGATATTCAGCACAGGGGGTGTTGAAACTGAAAGTTAAATCAATTATACTGTAGCAGAATTTATGAAAGGTTTATTATGAATACAGGTCAAATGTTAGCAGTGTTGGTTGCTCTCTGTCTGTTAGGGGTAGTGAGTTTAACCAATAACACGTTAATGATTTCCAAGACAAAAACGATGCTTGAGGCAGAAGCAAGTTTAAATGCGATTTCGATTGCTCAAACTCTCATTGATGAAATCATGACAAAGAATTATGATTTGGCAACAATTACGAAGAAAGTTGTGAATGCCGGTGATTTCACATCCTCCGAGAGCCTTGGTCCGAACGAAACGGAAAAGAAGAGTGTCCCGTTACCTGATGTAGGTCCCACGTTTCGCTCAATTAAGTATTATAATGACATAGACGATTATGATGGATATCGTCGAATTGTTTCTACACCTAAAATGGGAAATTTTACCCTTCTTGTTGATATATATTATGTGTCTGAAATTTATCCTGACCAATTATCGAAGGATGCAACATTTCATAAAAAAATTGTTGTGAGTGTTTCACACCTCAATCTTGCTAAGTCTCTATACTTATCGGATATATCTGTGTACAGGCGGTATTTCTAAATTCATCATGAAAATAAAGGCAATCATAAAAACAAGAGAAAGTCGAAAGGGATAACTATGTCCACCATGTTTGATATTATTGGCTCAGTCATCGCGTTGGGAATCATCACGTTAATGATTACAACGATGAACATTGGCTTGACGAAAGAAACGTACAAAACCAACAACACAATGCAACTTCAGTTTGAAGCAATACAACTTGCACGCATTATTGAATTTGATGTTTATAAAGTTGGATATCGTTCCGGGAAACAAAAAATAATAAATGCCGATTCTATAAGTTTTAAATTCAGAGCAAATTTATTCGATGCAACTGGTGATACGGATGTTGTCGAATACAAAGTAGCGGATCCTGAATTCAAGCCCGAAAAAGGACCAATATACAAGCGATTAATTCGCAAAGTGAACAATGATACACTCGCGATTAACAACAACGTACTGAGATTTACCTTATCGTATTTCACTTCGAAGGATTCACAGTTGTCTGTTCCTGTTTCAGGTGCATGGAAAGATAGTATCAAATCGGTAAAAGTGTATTTAACGCTGGAATCGTTTGATGCACTTGACTCAACGTTTATCGGCGCATTTTATAGTAAATGGATTTATCCAAGAAATTTATGATCAAGATAAATTATTGTTTTTTTGAAAGGAATACAGTATGGGTAAACTTGCTCTCTTAATGGTAATGGCTGTTGGTCTTGCAGTCGGCGTGGTTGGATACACAATTAACGGTTCGAAAATGAGTGTCATTTCTCGAGTTGCAGGATTTCATAAATACACGAGCGCCCGGAATATTGCACACTCTGCAGTGAATATGACACTTCGGGCTTTTGACAGGAATGATACTTCTGTTATTAATCCTCTTGAAAAGGGAAAACAAGTAACAATCAAACGTGCAATGATGGACGGTCAATCTTCGGTAACAATTTCCCTTCCTGCATCGCTTAAACGAGATACACTCGATTTGATAAGTCAATCCACTTTTATGGATAGTGTTTATCGGATGAAACTACGATTACGAAGAACTCCTAAACCATTTCCAATGGTGAACGCATGTGTTGGTTTTGCTTCAGCCGGAATAGTGTACGCAACGGATGGCAAACCACATTCGATTTCAGGCTTGAATTACAACATGGATGGTACGCGTGGAAATACTGCGCTTGATACTAATGGAATTGCAACAAAGACTTCGGCTGATAGTGCAACGGTAGCATTCGATGCCCCATTCATACAAGGTGATCCATACAAAATCAAAGTAGAACCTCCGGACGACCCATCATCGTATGTGGGCGAATATATTAACATGGCTGATTATGTTTTCCCGGATGGAAGTAGCAACAACGGAACGTATGGTACTCCTTCGGCGCCAATCATTGCCTATGCAAAAGGAAATGTTAAGTTGGGTGGAAACGGAAAATTGTATGGTGTTTTAATTGTTAATGGCTCATTGGATTTTAACGGGACATTCAACATCTATGGTCTTGTGCTTTGTTATGGAAGTGATATTGTAATTTCGGTTTCAACTTCTGCCGGTAATCCATCGCTTTATGGTGGTTTAATTATGAGCGGCGCAACCGGAAGTAAGTTTACACTCAAGGGAACTCCTCAAATGTATTATAGTTATGAAGCGTTGGAGATGGCAAAGTATATAGGAAAGATGCAAGCCTACCAGGTGGTGTGGTGGTATTATGAATAAGTAAGAAACAACTATACTCCTTCGAAGCCATGCAACTTACACTTACGGGTTGCATGGCTTTTTCATTTTAATAAAGAGTAATTTGTATGAAAAATTGCTTTGGTTTTCTATTTGATTCTTTCTATATTTGCAACCGCATTTATGAAGTCATGCATCCGTCTTGGTTACAATGACCAAACGTACTCACAATTTTTCTCCAGAATTCCTCATCAATTATGCTAACAGAATTCGGACGAGTTTTTATTTTCTTTATTGTCGGAGCTATCTTTGTTTTAGGTGGACTTGTGTTTGCCTGGATTATCCGACCTCATCGTTGGTATCCGAACAAATTAACAACGTATGAATGTGGCGAAGAAGCCGTTGGTAGCCCATGGGTGAAATTCAACATTCGCTTCTACGTTACCGCTCTTATCTTTTTAATTTTTGATGTTGAAGTCGTGTTTTTATTTCCTTGGGCAGTTGTTTATAAAAACCTCGGTATGTTTGCCTTTGTAGAAATGATGATTTTCCTGTCAATACTCATTGTCGGGTACGCCTATGTTTGGGGAAAAGGCGATTTAGAATGGGATAAACCGGTTCCTGAAATACCAACTTCTCCAAAACAACAACTTACTAAGCAACCAATCGTTTCATTTTCCGAAGAAGTTACCGCTTAATTTTATGGGTTTATTAGATAAACAATTCAACGACAGCAATGTTATCATTACTTCCATGGACAGCTTGCTGAACTGGGCAAGACTTTCTTCTCTCTGGGGAATGCAATTCGGTCTTGCCTGTTGCGCTATTGAAATGATGGCGACAGGCGCTTCACACTACGACCTTGACAGATTCGGAATTTTCTTTCGTGGGACCCCGCGCCAATCAGATGTGATGATTGTCGCCGGAACTGTTACATTGAAAATGGCAAGCCGTATCAAACGGTTGTACGACCAAATGTCGGAGCCGCGCTATGTAATTTCGATGGGAAGTTGTTCCAACTGTGGCGGTCCGTATTGGGAACATGGTTACCATGTTTTAAAAGGTGTAGATAGAATTATTCCGGTTGATGTGTATGTTCCCGGTTGTCCGCCTCGACCTGAAGCCTTAATTGAAGGATTGATGAAACTTCAGGAAAAAATTCGAAAAGAAAGTTTAGCAAAGAAGAGTGCGTAGATGAGTAGGGTCGTGAGAGCAAAAGGGAAAACCCCGATACATTCGTTCAAAAGAATTGAACGAATTTTTCCACCTTTGCTTACTGTGTATATTCTTCAAGATGAAAACCGATTCATGGCTAAGTGTACTGAACTGGATTTAATAACCGAGATGGACGATAAAGAAAAAGCCCTTGATGCAATGTTAGAAGTCATTTCTGAATATGCAAATGATTATAATAAAAGAAAGCAAGTATTTTCTTCGAGTCCGAATCGTGCACATCATCTTCCTTACATTGATGTAATCTCGAAATGCAAATCAAAATGGGATCTACTCGAAATGGTAAACGTAAAGTATGGCCACATACAATTACAAGCAGTTGCGTAAAGCGCTCAGGAAAGCAGGATTTCAAATGATTCGTTCCGAGAAACATGAGACGTGGGAAAAAATTGTCGAGAATGGAGATATTCTTCAAGTGCGTGTAAGCCATAAAGGACATCGCGATATTCCAAAAGGAACATTCTATGAAATGCTCAGACAAATGGGCATTAATGAAATAGAATTTCGTGAATTGATTTAAAACAAATATAAATGACTCCTCAAGAAATTATAGAAAAACTCAAATCAACATTTGGTGAAATCATCACCGATGCGAAAGCAGAAGGTGTTGTTGAGCCGTTTGTAAAAGTCAAAGCGGAATCAATGAAAGATGTGGCGCTTTTTCTTCGCGATGATACAGACTTGCAATTAGATTTTTTAATGTGCCTGAGTGGCATTGATTTGGGGAAGGGCAATCTCGGAGTTGTATATAATCTTGCTTCGATGAACAAAAAGCACAAGATGACAATCAAGGTAGAAGTACCAAGAGACAAAGCAGAAGTTCCATCGGTTGAATCGGTCTGGAAGACGGCGAACTGGCACGAGCGTGAAGCATACGATCTGGTTGGAATTACATTTACCGGTCATCCCGATTTGCGCCGCATACTTCTTCCGACAGATTGGGAAGGACATCCGCTCAGAAAAGATTACAAAGTACCTGAGTATTATCAAGGAATGAAAGTTCCATACTGATTGAGAAATAAATGTTTGAAACCGGAAGCGACATACTGAAAACTTCAACCGGGCGAACACTTCGCTCGGAAGAAATGATTATCAACATGGGACCGCAACACCCGTCAACGCACGGTGTGCTACGGCTTGAGTTGGTGGTTGATGGAGAAATTGTAGTTGATGTAATTCCCCAACTCGGATATTTGCATCGCTGTTTCGAGAAACATTCGGAAGCGATGAACAACTATCAGCAAGTGATTCCCTATTGTGACCGGCTAGATTATCTCGCCTCAATGAATATGGATTGGGCGTACGCTCTAACCGCAGAAAAACTCCTGAACCTCCAGGTTCCGGAGCGAGTGGAATATATTCGCGTTATTATGGCGGAGTTGCAACGTATCGCTTCACACTTAGTTGCGCTTGGAACATACGGCCTGGACATCGGAGCGTTCACACCGTTCCTGTACATGTTCCGCGACCGGGAGTTAATTCTCGATTTGTTTGAAATGACATGTGGAGCGAGATTGCTTTACAATTATATTTGGGTTGGCGGTGTCTCACACGATTTACCCCCCAACTTCATTCAAAAAACAAAAGAATTCTGCACGTACTTCAAACCGCAAATCAAAGAATACAACGACCTTCTTACCTATAACGAAATTTTTATCAAGCGAACAGCAAACGTCGGTGTTCTTCCTGCTGATGTTGCAGTTTCGTACGCCTGTTCCGGTCCGATGCTTCGCGGTTCAGGTGTTGATTTCGATTTGAGACGTGATGACCCCTATGGAATTTACAATCGTTTTCAGTGGGATGTGTGTGTCGGCAAAGGCGAAGTCGGAACAATCGGTGATTGTTGGGATAGATATATCGTTCGCATGAGAGAGATGGAACAGAGTGTCAGGATTATCGAGCAAGCGCTTGAACAAATTTCCGAAGGCGATGTTATGTCGGCAATTCCGAAGCGTATCCGACCGAATGCCGGCGATTGTTATGTGAGAACAGAATCGCCGCGTGGTGAGATTGGTTTTTATCTTGTGAGCGATGGCTCCGGCACTCCGTATCGTGTGAAAGCGCGTTCACCGGCATTTGTCAATCTCAGCGTTTGCCCCGAAATTTGCCGCGGCTATATGATTGCCGATGTTGTGGCAATTCTCGGAAGCATTGATATTGTACTTGGAGAAGTGGACAGGTAACATGGACCAACTCTTAAAAAGTTTTCTCGACAACGAAATTTTAGTCTATACAATCATGGCATTCGTGCCGTTGTTGTGGATTGTTCCGTACGCGCTCTTTGCCGTTTATCTTGAGCGAAAAGTTTCAGCGCACATGCAAGACCGTCTCGGTCCGATGTACACCGGAGGATGGCATGGATGGGCGCAAACTATCGCCGACATTCTGAAACTCATTCAAAAAGAAGACATCGTTCCCGCGGCGGCTGATAAGAAGTTGCATTTACTCGCGCCGTATGTTGTCTTCATCGGTTCGTATGCGGCTTTTGCGACGATTCCTTTCAGCAGTGCCTACATTGGAAGCAACATCAACATCGGGTTGTTTTATGTTATTGCAGTTTCGTCGGTGGTAGTTGCAGGGTTGTTGATGGCGGGTTGGTCATCGAACAACAAGTGGTCGCTGTTCGGTGCGATGCGTTCAGCCGCGCAAATCATCAGTTATGAAATTCCAACGGCGATTGCAATTCTTGTCGTTGTGATGATTGCCGGTTCACTGAATCTGCAGGAAATCAATCAACAACAATCTGGCTGGTTCTGGAATTGGTTTGTCTTTAAATATCCGCCGTTCGTGTTTGTCGCATTCCTGATTTATTTTGTCGCATCGCTTGCTGAAACGAACCGCACGCCGTTCGATATTCCCGAAGCGGAATCCGAACTCGTCGCCGGTTACCACACGGAATACAGCGGAATGAAGTTCGCGCTCTTCTTCCTTGCTGAGTATGCGAACATGTTTGCCGTCTCGGCAATTGCCGCAACATTATTCTTCGGCGGATGGAACAGCCCGTTCGGAGATTTTCTCGGCGGACCGATTTGGGGCGTCTTTTGGTTTTTATCAAAAGGAATGTTCTTTATTTTTCTTCAGATGTGGTTACGATGGACCTTGCCCCGGCTTCGTGTTGACCAACTGATGTACGTCTCATGGAAAGTGTTAATCCCTTGGGCGTTTGTTTGTGTTGTTGGTGTTGGATTGTGGACGTTACTATGAACGAGATGCCAAGACCACTTCAAGTTCGAGCAATGCCAAATTATTATATTTGGTTAGCATACGATGATGGAACTCAAGGTGAAGTTAATCTTTCTCATCTTTCGGGGAAAGGTGTCTTTAACGCATGGCAAAAAGAAGTGGATTTTCAAAACGTCTATATTGACAAAGAAACAGATGCTATTGCTTGGAATGAAACTTTGGAATTGTGTCCGAATTCTCTTTACTTGAAAATAAAGGGGATGACGTTTGAAGAATGGAAAGAAGTGCAATTAGTTCATGCCACAGATTTCTAGATTTTTCGGAATAATTATAACAATGTATTACGATGACCATAACCCACCACATTTTCATGCAAGGTACGGTGAGTATACAGCAGAAATTGGTATTCGAGACTGCTCAGTTATTGAAGGCAATCTTCCGCCACGAGTGCTTGGGCTTGTAACGGAATGGGCTTCGTTACATCGAAATGCGTTAATCGAAAATTGGGAACGACTGAAGAAAGACCAAGAATTATTATCTATTGAGCCGTTAAAGTAGTATATGCAACAATATTTTCGCGACATCTTCGTTTCAGTTTGGACTATCTTGATAGGCATGAAAATTACGTTCATGCACATGTTCAAACCGACGGTAACGATTCAATATCCTGACGTGCGCCGACCAATTCCGGAACGCTCGCGCAATCGTCTCTATGTTAACATGGATGATTGCATAGGCTGTCTGCAATGCGACCTCGCCTGCCCGGTGAATTGCTTCGACATCGAAACAGTAAAATCGCTTCCTACAGAAGACCTTGGTACGACATCAACCGGGCAGAAGAAAAAATTGTGGGTAACGAAATTTACTATTGACATCGGCAAATGCTGTTACTGCGGGCTGTGCACGTATCCATGTCCGACCGAATGTATCAAGATGACAGACGTGTATGAGTTTTCTGAATACAAACGTCATGATTTGATTTACAATTACGTAACGCTCACGCAAGGTGAAATTGCCGATGTGAAAGCAAAAGCAGCAGAGATGGAAAAAGAAGCCGCGGCAAAGAAAGCCGCCGCCGCTGCAGCCGCGAAAGCCGCTCCGCCAGCAGGTGCAACTCCCGTTGCCGCAAAACCTGCAACTCCTGTTGCAACCGCCACCCCGAAACCTGTGACTACTCCAGTACCAACGCCTGTCGAAGTGAAAGCAGAAGCGCCAACTCCTCAACCAACTGAGACAAAAGCATAACATGTACGATCTGATTTTTTATTTCTTTGCAATCATTACGCTTGGTTCAGCCGCAATTGTTGTATTCTCGAAGAACATTATTTACTCGGCGTTCTCGCTCCTCTTCACGTTTTTTGGCGTTGCAGGAATTTATGTTCTGCTCAATGCAGATTTTCTCGCTGTAACTCAGTTGCTGATTTACGTTGGCGGCATTCTCGTTCTATTGTTGTTCGGAGTCATGTTGACAAACAAAGTTATTGATGTAGAACTGAAAACCGGAACGCTACAAACCGTTCCTGCTTCAATGATAGTTGCCGCAACTGCCGGAGTCTTGTGTGGCGTGTTTTACATTACCGATTGGCGGGTTCTCCCATCGTCAATGGAATTTGATGCAACAACTGCCGAACTTGGCAATATGTTCATGACAACATGGCTGTTGCCGTTTGAAATTGCCTCAGTTGTTCTCTTAGTTGCGCTCGTTGGTGCCGCGATGATTGCCCGAAAAGACAAGGCAGTGTAATAATAAATCTCAAAGCACAGAACACAAAACTCAAAACACGAAACTCAAAACACTTTGAATTGAAATGCAAGTTGGCTTAACACATTTTCTCATCGTCAGCGCGATTTTATTTTCGCTCGGATTGTACGGCGTGATTACGCGACGGAACGCAATCCTCGTTCTCATGGGTATCGAATTGATTTTGAACTCGGCGAACATCAACTTCATAGCGTTTTCAAAATACGGCGGGATGAAATTGGACGGACAAGCCGCCGCAGTTTTTGTGATAATTCTTGCCGCCGCGGAAGCCGCCGTTGCACTCGCTATTGTCCTGAACATTTATCAACGATTCAAAACGGTCAACGTTGATGAAATCAGTACGATGAAAGAATAACTTTCAACCGATTGTATTAGCATGAACGAACATTTATTAATCAATCTCTCACTTGCGATTCTGCTCTTGCCGATTGCAAGTTTTGTCATCCAAATTTTCTTTGGAAAGAAAATATCTTTCCTCAGCGATAAATTCGGAACAACGGTTCTGTTTGTTTGCCTTCTGTTTTCGGTTATCGTTCTCTATGGCAAACTACAAATCGAAGAACCGATTGTAACGACATTTCAATGGGTTGATTTTGGTAACGTACCGCTCATCGGTCCGCTCACCATGAATCTCGGATTTACGATTGACAATCTGTCGGCGATTATGCTGGTGGTGGTTACGCTTGTCAGCGCACTCGTGCATTTATTTTCCACTGGTTACATGCACGGAGATGTCCGGTACTCACGATATTTTGCCTATCTGAGTATCTTCACGTTTTCGATGCTCATCATTGTTCTCACGAGTAACTTCTTTTTGATGTATGTCGGCTGGGAACTCGTCGGGTTAAGTTCGTATTTGTTGATTGGACATTGGTACGAAAAGAAATCGGCATCGGATGCAGCAAAGAAGGCATTTGTTGTCAACCGTATCGGCGACATCGGAATGTTCACCGGCATCATGATTTTATACTACACATTCCACACCTTCGGCTTCAAAGAAATATTTGATGCAATCGGTTCAGGTCAAATTCCGATGGGGAGTGAAGCATGGCTGACTGCCGCAGGTGTTTTAATATTCTGCGGTGCGATTGGAAAATCGGCACAATTCCCGTTACATGTTTGGTTGCCTGATGCAATGGAAGGCCCGACGCCGGTCAGCGCACTTATCCACGCCGCAACGATGGTCGCCGCAGGAGTCTATCTCGTCGCACGAACATTTCCGATGATGACTGCCGATGCACTTACAGTCATTGCATACGTTGGCATGATTACGGCGTTCATCTCTGCAACAATTGCTATCGCACAGAACGACATCAAAAAAGTTCTTGCGTACTCGACTGTTTCGCAACTTGGCTTCATGGTTGTCGGACTTGGAGTCGGCGCATATACAGCGGGATTCTTTCATCTTGTAACGCACGCAATGTTCAAAGCAGGATTGTTTCTTGGTTCCGGCTCCGTCATCCATGCAATGCATCATGCCACGCACCACATGCACGACCACCACACCGACCCGCAAGACATGCGCTTCATGGGTGGATTGAAAGACAAGATGCCGATTACGTTCAAAGTGTTCCTAATTTTTACTGCGGCAATTGCAGGCGTTCCCTTGTTCTCCGGATTTTTGAGCAAAGATATGATTCTTGCCGGAACACTAGCGTTCGGTAAGACGACGGGTCACTGGCTCATTCCATTCGTGATGTTCTTTGTCGCAGGACTGACTGCGTTTTATATGATGCGCATGATATTTCTGACATTCTTCGGAAAGCATCAGGATAGTTACCGTATCGAACACATTCATGAATCACCGAAAGTGATGACGATACCGTTAATCGTTTTTGCAACGCTGAGTTTCTGGATTTTCTTTTCGTTCAATCCTTTGGATGGAGCAAGTGGTTGGCTTGCAAAAGCAGTTGAACGACCGGAATCAGTTGTTCCGGCATCAGCCGCAGCAATCGGTCCGCATGAGTTTGAAGAAGAGATGCACCACATGCATTATGTTGCGATGGGATTATCGCTTCTCGTCGCTGCTATCGGAATGTATGCCTCCTATCTGACATATTATCGAAAGAAAATTTCTGCAGATGCGGTTGCCGCGAAAATGCCCGGCTTACACAAGTTTCTCTACAACAAATGGTATTTCGATGAGTTGTACGGTTCCGTCGTCGTTGGTGGAACACTTGGCATTACAAAAGTCCTCAACTGGTTTGACAAAACAATCGTGGACGGAATGGTCAATGGTACGGCGACATGGACAAAAGCAGTCGTCTTCGGGTACCAACAAAACTGGAAAGAAAAACCAATCAACGCGAAAGTATTTATGTTTGGCGGATTGTTTGTCTCGGCAGTTGTTGCAACATACTCGTTCATCTGGTTGATGCCGGTTGATGCCGGATTTATGAATGCTGTCTGGTCCGGACTTGGAGCATTATGTGCAGGATTACTTACACTCTTTATGTTTTGGGGTGGAGCCGGCGGATTTGATAAGTTTGTCGTTGATGGAATGGTGAATGGCGTTGCATACCTCTCCGGATTCTTAGGAATTTTGTTGAGAAAAACTCAAACCGGAAAAGTTCAAACGTATATCATGCTTGCTCTTCTTGGTGTGATAATAATATTTTTTATGATGAAATAAGATGGGCGATATCATCATCAAATATCAAATTCGTTCTCATCCTGAGGAGAAACCGAAAAATGTTCGATGCTATTTCGATACCGGTTCTTCGCGGACATTTGTCAAACATTCGATAGCGTCGCATCTCGTCGGAACACGCGAACTGTCTCATCCGCGAGCGTTTTTTGGTTTCGGGAACGGAAGTTTTATAGCCACCGATATGATTGAGGTTGAGTTCAAGTTACTCAATCTTTGGGTCCCGCACCTCTGTTACGTAGTTCCGGATGAAACACTTGACCCCGATTACGATGTGCTTGTCGGGCATGATTTCATGCAAATTTATGATGTACATTTACTCTTAAAAGATAGAAAAGTGCTGATTCAAAAAAATGCTTTGAAGATGGCACTGCGTATTCGTTAATGATTTTTGATTCAAACAGGAAATAAGTCAACATGCAAATACTTGGTTTAGGAATTCTTTCTTGGATAACATTCTTGCCGGTCGTCGGCATGATTATCATCTTGCTTCTCCCGAAGGAACAGAAAAATGCAATGCGTTGGACAGCCGCGTTCGCCGCGGGATTGCAAGTGCTTCTTGCCGTCGTTATCTACATGACGTTCAATCGAAGCATGGCGGGTGTCAATACGCCGGAAGGATTTCAATTTGTCGAGAAAGCAAATTGGATAGACATTCAATCTGTTTCATGGTTTGGTCGGGTAAGCATTGATTATTTTCTCGGCATTGATGGCATTAGCGTGTTGATGGTGATACTCACGGCGCTCATTTCATTCGTCGCTGTGTTTGCCTCGTGGGGAATAGAAAAATCGGTGAAAGGGTACATGGCGCTCTTGCTTCTCCTCGATACAGGAATGATGGGCGTGTTTGTGTCGCTCGATTTCTTTCTCTTCTACATTTTCTGGGAAATCATGCTTCTCCCGATGTACTTCCTCATTGGTGTCTGGGGCGGACCGAGGAGGGAATATGCGGCGATAAAGTTTTTCCTTTATACATTATTCGGTAGCGTGTTGATGTTGCTCGCAATGTTGGCGCTCTTCTTCAGTGTCACTATGATTGACCCTGCAACCGGCGAAAAGATTCACACCTTTAACATGCTCGCAATGATGAATCCTGCCAATTTCGAACCGGGTTCAATTCTTGCAGGCGCTGGAACGTTTGCGCGGTATCTCGCCTATGTAGCGTTGTTCATCGGTTTTGCAATCAAAGTCCCCATTTTCCCGTTCCATACTTGGTTGCCCGATGCGCACGTCGAAGCGCCGACTGCTATCAGTGTTATTCTTGCAGGCGTATTGTTGAAGATGGGAACGTACGGAATTCTTCGAATCAGTTTCCCGATTTTTCCTGACGCTGCATTATACTTCCAAATACCGTTGGCGATTCTCGGATTCATTAACATTGTGTATGGAGCGCTCTGCGCAATGGCGCAGGAAGATTTCAAAAAATTGATTGCCTATTCAAGTATCAGTCACATGGGAATTGTTATTCTCGGCATGGCGGCGTTGAATACGCAAGGCGTTATTGGCGGAGTGATGCAAATGTTTAATCACGGAACGATTACCGCGATGCTCTTCTTGATTGTTGGCGTTCTCTACGACCGTGCGCATACACGCGGCTTGAATGAGTTCGGCGGCTTGATGAATCAGATGCCAAAATACTCCGGTATAATGGTGATTGCATTCTTTGCCGCACTTGGACTTCCTGGATTGAGCGGATTCATCAGCGAAGCATTTGCGTTCCTCGGCGCATTTCAATCTGAATCAATCAGAACGATTACCATCATCTCGACCGTCGGAATTGTTCTCACCGCGGCGTATATGCTCTGGACATTACAACGCTTGTTCCTCGGTTCGATACCGGAAAAATGGAAAACGCTTCCCGATATTAACGGGCGCGAATTATTCACGTTGATTCCGCTTGCAATCATCGTCATCTTCCTTGGTATCTATCCTGCTCCGATGATAAACTTAATGTCCACGTCAGTGAACGCTCTCGTTGATGTTATCAATAGAGGAGCGACCATGACAATGCTCGGACAATAATTTTTAATTTTTCATTTTGAATTTTTAATTGATACATGCTTCAGCAAATTATCGAAAGCGCGAAATTATTTCAGGCGGAAACTGCTCTCACTGTTACGTTCTGCGTTGCGTTGCTTGTTACTCTGTTTGATAAAAAAGGAACGCTCGTCGGAGGATTTTCATTTTGCGGACTTGCAATCACTGCGTTGTTCTTGGTGAAACAATCCTGTTTGGGCGAGGCATCGACCTTCCATAACATGTACGCTCTCGATGGATTTGCCGCATTTTTCAAGTTCATCATTCTCGGAAGCAGTTTATTCATCACACTCTTTTCGTTCCAATCGGGCGAACTTCTGAAATCGAAACGTGGACTTGGCGAATACTATGCTTTGTTGATTGCGATGACGCTCGGAATGTTTTTGATGGCGAGTTCGAGCAATCTCATCATGATGTATCTCGCACTGGAACTGACAAGCCTCAGTTCGTATATTCTTTCCGGCTTTACCAAAGAAGCGGATGATTCAAGTGAAGCATCACTCAAGTATGTCATTTATGGTGCGTTCTCTTCCGGGATGATGTTGTATGGTATCTCGATGATTTACGGATTGACCGGTTCACTTGATGTGTATGGAATTAATCAGGCATTGCAAGGCGGAACAGTGAGCAGTGTTGCTCTCTTCGTTGCGGGAATTCTCACGCTTGCCGGATTCGGTTACAAAATTTCCGCAGTACCGTTTCACTTCTGGACGCCAGATGTGTACGAAGGCGCGCCGATTACAATTACTGCATTTCTTTCCGTCGCTTCCAAAGCCGCGGGCTTTGCAATGATGATTCGCTTTTTCACCGTTGCATTCCTTGATGCAACAACCGGAAGCATTACGCTCGGAACATGGCAGGCATTGCAAGGATTTGATTGGTACAAACTCGTCGCAATTCTTTCCGTGCTGACGATGACGCTCGGAAATCTTGTTGCACTCTGGCAGACAAATCTTAAACGACTTCTTGCATACTCAAGCATCGCGCACGCAGGCTATATGCTTATGGGTGTTGTCGTGATGAGCAGTGACGGCATCGCATCCATCATGATTTACTTTGTCATCTATCTCTTCATGAACCTCGGAGCCTTTTATGCCATCATGCTCGTTGCCGATAAAATCGGGAGCGAGGACATGAACGATTACAAAGGTCTCGGTCATCGCACTCCATTGATTGGCATTGCGCTGACAATTTTTCTTCTCTCATTAACCGGTATTCCGCCGACAGCGGGATTCATTGGCAAGTTATATCTCTTTGCCGCGCTTGTCAATGCAAAATGGTTCTGGCTTGCCATCGTTGGCGTTCTCAACAGTGTTGTTTCGCTTTATTACTATGTAAAAGTACTGCGGAATATGTTCCTCCGGGAATCCACCGGCTCGAAAGAACCTATCAATTTTTCCCCGTTCCAGATTGCGATGTTGATGATTTTGCTCATTCCGACAGTTTTATTGGGAATTTACTTTACTCCGTTGGTTGAAGTGGCACAGGCATCTGTGAAGATGTTTGGCATACACTAAGAGTTTATCTCAAATCACATCGAAGAAAAAAAGAGAAAAATCTTCCTTTTTTTCCTTGACCTTCTAAGAAAAATTTTTTAGTTTTGGCGCGGGTCAAAACCCGAATAGTTAACAATGCCGAAACGAAATCCACCTCCAGCAGAAAAACATTCGCACCACACGCACAGCACGAAAGTGTTGGTCGTGCAGGAAGATTCACATCTTCTTGATTCGATTGCGCGTCGTCTCAGCGCCCACGGTTTTTCTGTTGATGTTTCAAAAGACGGGGAAGAAGGATACCAACTCGCTCTCACGAGAAAATATCCGATTGTTATCCTTGGAATTTTGTTACCAAAAAAAGATGGTTTGGCAATTATCCGGGATTTACGCCGTCACAAAATTGATTGTATGCTTCTTGTATTATCTTCAAAAAGTATGGTGGAAGATAGAGTAGAGGCGTTACATGCAGGCGCCGATGATTTCATGATGAAGCCGTTTGCGTTTGTTGAACTTCATGCGCGGGTTGAAGCGTTGCTGCGCCGTCATAAAATTGACCTCTCACCGATTCTCCGCGTGGCGGATGTTGAACTTGATACATTTACACGTATTGCGCGGAGAGCAAACAAAAATATTCGTCTTACCGAAAAAGAATTTCTTCTGCTGGAATATTTAATGCGGAATAAAAATCATGTCATGTCGCGCATTGATATTTCCAAACATGTGTGGGGATACGATTTTGTTCCCGAATCAAACATCATCGACGCGTACATCAAGCATCTCCGGAAAATTCTCGACAAAGGATATCCGAAGAGAATTATCTACACAATCCGCGGCGAAGGGTTTATGGTGAAGGAGGAATAATTACCGTGAATGAACCCGCTCAAAAATAATTCGAGCGCCTTCCAACGCAAGATTCGGATCGTGAATCGCGGTGATATGTTTGTTAAAGAGAGGAGTCAACAACGGGGCATACCCGCCGGTGGTAATAATATTATTTACCGTTAAATATTCCATACGAATGCGTCTTGCAAGTTCTACGCTCAACCCAACCATTCCTAAGACAACTCCCGATTGCATACAACTTTCAGTATCATTTCCCAACAGTGAGCGGGGCTTTTCTAATCTAATTAGCGGGAGAAGGGCGGTTTTCTCGCTTAATCCTTCTGCCATCATGGCGAGCCCCGGTGCAATTATTCCGCCGAGATATCCCTGTGTCGTTGACACAAGTTCGAATTTTGTTGCAGTTCCCCAATCAATGACGATTGTTTTTTGTTTATACTTTACCATAGCGGCTACGATATTACAAAATCTATCTGCGCCTAAAAGAGCAGGATTGTTATACTTAATAATCACGCCGACATTGAGGGTTGGTGTAATGACGAGCGGTTGCGTTCGGAATGTTTTGGTCAGAAGAGGTACAATGAGTTTGGTGAGACTTGGGATGACAGAAGCAATTGCAATCCCATCAATGGTAACATTGTTCGTTGCACACGTATCAATGAATTCTGTTATCGAATTATTTACCTCTGGTTTAGAAATTATCCGTGAAGTGTCAAAAACCATTTTATGCACCAGTACCTTAGCGGAGAACAACGCATACTTGATGGTCGAGTTACCAATATCCAGCACAAAAATCATGGTGTACCTTTCTTTGAAATTGTTACATCTCCCGCATAAACTTTCATCAACCCACTGTCAGTCCGAATGACCAACGCGCCATCATCAGCAATATCAGTTGCAATGCCTGTGAGTGTCGAGTTGTTTTGTTGAACGGAAATATGTTGTCCGAGCATTGTGCTATTCTTTTTCCAATCCTGTATGATGGCAGAATAATTTCCGGATTGAAACTGTTCATATCCTTTCTTCAATTCTTCAAACAGGACAGAAAGCAGATGAAGCCGGTCAATTGTTGTGTGCGTATGAAGCGATAACGATGTAGCCGTTGTTTGCAGTTCTTCCGGGAATTCCGTTTGATTGACATTGATGCCGATTCCGACAATCACACACGATGTTCCATTCGAGTCTTTCACAAGTTCAGAAAGGATGCCGCACACTTTTTTCCCGTCAAGGAGAACATCGTTGGGCCACTTGCAGGTTGTCGTCAATCCCGTCACCGATTTACTTGCTCTGACAACCGCTATTCCTGAAAGAAGCGAAAGCAAACCGAATTTCTCCGCGCCGTAGTTGGGTTTCAAGAGGAGGGAGAAGGTCAGGTTCATGTATTTTTGAGAAATCCACGAGCGGGAGAATCTTCCCCTGCCGGCGGTTTGTTCTTCGGCGAGAACAATTGTTCCTTCGTTCACATCATTGATAACGGATTTCAAATACGTGTTCGTTGAATCGACTGTATTGAGAAAAATAATATTGTTCAAGTGTCTGTATCGTAGATATTAATTTGCGTCAAATTAAAGAAGAAAAATGAGAAAGACAACTGAGTTTCAGGAAAATCGAGGATATCAAATGAGAAATTTGAAGCATGGTGAATAATGTTACTTTTCACAATTTTTTTCCAGATTTCTCTTGCAACTTTTCCAGAATTACACTATACTTAGGCACGTAAAGTAAGAAATGGAAGAAAGAAAAATAACAGCCCTTGTCGTTGATGATGACAGCAGTTTTCGAGTGTTAATCAAACACTTGCTTGAGTCGTACAACGCGCAACAGTTCGAAGTGCTTTCGGAAAGTAACGGAGAGTCTGCCCTCAATACGTTGAAGGCGAATCCGAACATCAATTTAGTGTTGATGGATTATTTACTGGGTGAAAATACCGGCATTGATATTCTCAAACGGTTCAGGGAAGAGAATATCACCGTACCGATTATTTTTCTGACGTCAAGCAGGGATTATCGAACGGCAGTCGAAGCATTTAAATACGGCGCAGTAGATTATCTTCTCAAAGATTCTGCTATGGGGATTTCTCTTCCGAAAACAATCTTGAAAGTATTAGAAAGCGCGGAAATCAAACGCCAACGGGAAGAGATTGAAAACCAGAATTTTCTTGCATTAAAGAAAGCAGAGGCGATTCGTGAACTTGTGGTGACTATGTGTCATGAGTTTAATAATCCGTTAGCAATCATAAAAATGAGTACGGCAAGTTTACAGCGTCAAAAATTTCCGGAAATGAATCAACCGTTAATTGATAAACTCAATGCGAAAGTACAACAATTAGAAGTACGGTTAAAGGTGTTGCGCGATGTAAATATCGAAGGTCATGTAGTCGAAAATCCGTAAACGGTATTCTTTTCCTGCGGTACATCAATGCCTTGTTCTTTTGCATATCTATTGAAGATTCTCTATATTTTGCCTGTATGAAAATATCAACTCACTTCATCGTTCTCATGGTTGGTGTCCGAAAAACGATTAAAGGTGAAGTGGGTGAATAGTAAGGTTTTAAAGTACGTCCCGATAATTTCGGGACATTTTTTTTCTATCTACAGGGCATGACAGTACGCGAAATCCACCAAATACTTGAACATCGGGCGCCAAAAGAATTATGCTGGCAAGGGGATAATGTAGGCTTGCAAGTTGGTTCTCCGAAACAGGAAGTGAAGAAAATTCTTCTTACACTCGATGTCACAGAAAAAGTAATTGCCGAGGCGAAGAAGAAACAGGCAAATCTTATTATCAGTCATCACCCGCTAATTTTTACTCCCCTTACATCCCTGACACCGGAACACCGAACTTCAAAATTGGTTCTGATGCTGGCGAAAGCAGATATTGCACTCATTTCCGTTCATACAAATTTAGATTTTACAAGTAACGGTGTAAGCATTGCGCTTGCGAAACGACTGGGACTGGAAAACATCAGGGTATTAGTTCCACAGAACGATGTGTTGAAAAAAATAACGGTGTTCGTTCCGGCAACTCATGTTGAGCCTGTTTTTCGGGCGATGTCGGATGCTGGCGCCGGCGCTATTGGAAATTATGATTCTTGTTCTTTTCAGATACAGGGGACAGGAACATTTCGAGGGCTTGACGGGTCGAAGCCGTTTATCGGTTCTACGGGGAAAACTGAACGTGTTGAAGAACTACGTGTAGAAATGGTAGCGTATTCTTGGAACGTGGCATCGGTGATACGGGCTATGAAAGCAACGCATCCGTATGAGGAAGTCGCGTATGATGTTCATGCACTTGAAAATGAGACACGATATTTTGGAACAGGCGCGATTGGAGATGTAAAGGTTCCTTTCAGGCTGGAAAAGTTTCTGCAACATGTTCAGAAAGAATTAGATGTTCCTGCATTACGATATTCAGGAAACTTACAATCAATAATACGGCGGGTTGCCGTATGCGGTGGAAGCGGTTCGCAACTCGTCTCTAGTGCAATTGCCGCCGGCGCCGATGCGTATGTAACCGCAGATGTGAAGTATCATACATTTCAGGAAGCAGAAGAACGGATTGCTTTGATTGATGCGGGACATTACGAAACCGAGGCTCCGATATTAGAATCGCTTGCCGCTTATTTGAAAGAAAAAAGTTTTACACGAAACGAACAACTACCGGTGACGATATCAAAGACGAACGTCAACCCGGTCAATTATTATAATTCCTAAGGAGAAATACGTTGGAAACACGATTAACACACTTATTTGCTTTACAACAAGTTGATTCTCAGTTGCAGGAAATTCATGAACTGAAAGGTGACCTTCCTCGCATCGTAGCAGAATTGCAAGGCACGTTAGATGGTTCATCGAAAAAACTGAAAGAGTTAACGGAACTTGTGATACAACTGAAAATCGAACGGGACAATACCGATGTCGAATTAATAAGTTGCACGGAAAAAATTGAAAAATATAAACAACAACAACTTCAGGTAAAATCCAATAAACAGTACGATGCGTTGTCGAGAGAAATTGAAACGATGGAATCGCAAATCGAACAAGCAAAGAGCAATTTGGAATCCTTCGAAGGGAAAATACAGGTTTCACAAGCGGATATGGAAATCCTTGGCAAAGAAATCGAAATTACTTCTGCCGAGTTGAGCGAGAAACAGGCGGAATTAGCCGAAGTGAACAAAGAACATGAAATTGAGGAAACCCGGCTTATCCATGAACGCGAAAAAGTTCTTTCCAAAATTAAGAAAGAAGATTTTGACAAATACGAACGAATCAAAAAAGCGAAGAAAGGAACTGCAGTTGTTGCAATCAAACGAAGCGCATGTGGCGGATGTTTTAACCGTGTTCCTCCCCAGAAGATATTAGAACTGCGCAACAATAATTATATCTACATGTGTGAACACTGTGGGCGAATCATCGTTTCTGATGATGTTGTAGAAAAAAGTACATTGTTAGCCTGAGGAGAACAACAAACCGTTCATGCAACGCTCGGTGTTTCAACATGAAGTCGTTTTGAATAAATAAAATTGTAGAGACGAGAGAACGTTTTTTGAAAAGAAGTTACTACGAACAATAATTATGCTTGCAATCGTGCAATCGTCCCGTCCCGCTACAAGGCGGAGCGGGGAGGAAAGTCCGAACTCCACAAGGTAAAGTACCTCCTAACAGAAGGGTATCCCGAATGCAAGTTCGGGGTAACGGAAAGTGTCACAGAAAATATACCGTCCCGTCATGTTCTTGGAACACGACGGGATAAGGGTGAAAAGGCGAGGTAAGAGCTCACCTTCCCGGCAGTAATGTCTGGAGCGACAAACCCTACTTGGAGCAAAACCAAATAAGTCGCATGTTTGAATTGCCTGTTTCAGTTCCTGAGAAATCGGGACCATGCGGCGGGTAGGTTGCTAGATCCCGATTGTGAAATCGGGACAAGAGAAATGATTGCAGTCCCGATACTTGTTTTGCAGGTATCGGGAAACAGAATTCGGCTTACAGATTGCAAGCAATAATTTATCTCATCTACTTTTTGTCGTTGATGAAAAGCAGATTGAATTAATACTAATGAATGTGAAAACGCCCGAACAGGGCAAGGAAAAAAACTGAATGATTAAAAAAGAATACCGGTGGTTACACTCATCAGGAGATGCGTCTATCATCGAACAACTAACGAGGGAAATTAATATTCCTGAATCGCTTGCTTCTGTTTTGATGAACAGAGGCATAACGAGTTATGCGCAAGCACGGGAATTTTTCCGTCCGAAAATAGAAGACCTCCACGACCCGTTCTTAATGGATGGAATGGAAGCCGCTGTTCAAAGAATACTGAAAGCGGTAGAGAAGAAAGAACGAGTTTTAGTGTTCGGAGACTATGACGTTGACGGAACAAATGCCGCTTCGATGATGACATTGTTTCTTCGTGAACTCGGACTTGAAACGACGTATCATATTCCTGATAGAATTGTCGAAGGATATGGCATTTCAAAATTGGGAATTGATAAAGCCGCACAGCAATCGGTGACGCTTATGATTGCCGTTGATTGCGGCATTACCGCAATACAGCAAGTTGAATATGCCGGTTCGCTCGGAATCGAAGTAATTATATGCGACCATCATGAACCGATTGAACAAATTCCCAACGCAGTGGCTGTCCTAGACCCTCTGAAGCCGAGTTGTCAATATCCGTTCAAACATTTGTGCGGCGCAGGCGTTGCGTTCAAAGTCATTCAGGCAATCTGCAAACGGCGCGGTAATGAGAACGCTGCATTTTCCTATCTTGATTTTGTTACGTTGGCAACTGCCGCAGATATTGTTCCGTTGGTCGGTGAAAACAGAATCCTGACAAAAATCGGGTTAACACAACTGAATGAAAACCCGAGAATCGGAATACGGGCGCTGATAGAATCTTCAGGAACACAACTTGGAAAAATCAATACAGGGCAGATTGTGTTTGTCCTCGCGCCGCGAATCAATGCGGTAGGAAGAATGGGGGATGCAACCCGTGCTGTGAATCTACTCACTTCAACAAATGCCGCCGAGGCAATTCAAATTGCACGCGTGTTGGAAGAAGAAAACAGAAATCGCCGCAAGTTGGATGAAGACACATTTCTGCAGGCGCAAACTCTTGCCGAACAAATTCATAATGTAAATCAAGACCCGGTAATTGTGTTGCATCATAATGAATGGCATCCGGGAGTTATCGGAATTGTTGCTTCGCGACTTGTCGAAAAATATTATCGTCCGACTATTATGTTGACAACTGTTGACGGTTTTGCAAAAGGTTCTGCTCGGAGTATTGTCGGGTTCGATATTTACCGGGCATTGAAGAAGGTTGAAGATAAACTTGTTCAGTTCGGCGGACATAAATATGCCGCCGGTTTGATTGTTGCTCTCGACCGTGTGGATGAATTCCGTAAAGCATTTACTGAAGCGGTGAATGAGTTACTCCCGGAAGAAATCCGTACACCGGAAATCAGGATTGATTCAAATATTGCTTTGACAGATATTACACCACGCTTCCTGAAAATACTGAAAGAGTTTGCTCCGTTCGGACCCGGAAACATGAGACCGATTTTTCATACTTCCAAAGTAAATTTGGCTGGTGAACCAAGGATTGTCGGGAATGAACATCTTCGTTTCCGTGTGAAACAGGACAAGCATGTGTTCGATACAATCGGATTCGGTTTAGGTTCAAAGATGGAGAGTGTGAAGAGAAACGGAAGCGGATTGGATATCGTTTTCTCCGTAGATGAATATGAGAAAGTTATTCCCGGTTCCGATTCAACAATGGTCGAAACATTTCCTCAATTAAAAATAAAAGATTTGAAAATCAACCATGAAGTGAGTTGAAAATGTCGGGTCACAATAAATGGGCAAAGATAAAGCGAAAAAAGGGAGCGAACGATGCGAAGCGGGGAAAAATGTTCACACGCTTCATCAAAGAAATCACCATTGCCGCACGTGATGGCGGCGGAAATCCAACCGGCAACCCGCGGTTGAGAATGGCGATTGAAAAAGCGCAGAGTATGAATATGCCGCAGGAAAATATCAAGCGCGCCATTCAGCGCGGCACAGGAGAACTTCCGGGACAATCGTACGAAGAGTGTGTGTACGAAGGATACGGTCCGGGCGGTGTAGCGCTAATTATTGAATCGGTTACGGACAATAAAAACAGAACTGTCTCAGACCTTCGTCATATCCTTGAAAAGAATCATGGCAAACTTGCCGCGGCGAACGCAGTGGGGTGGATGTTTCACAAAAAAGGAATTATTCGGGTTGGTCGAACCACATATAACGAAGACGAATTACTTGGAATCATCCTCGAAGCAGGCGCCGACGACATGCGAACGGATGAAGAGACGTATGAAATTGTTACAGCGCCGGAACAATTTGAAACAGTACGCTCAACGCTTGAATCAAAAGGAATTAAAATTGAGGAAGGGGAAGTGCAATTGATTCCTGAAAACTCTGTGAGGGTGGAAGGAAAAGAGGCAGAACAAGTCCTCAAACTTATGGATGCACTTGAAGACCACGATGATGTTCAACACGTCTATGCTAACTTTGACATGGATGAAAAACTGATGGCATCGCTTAGTGAATAGTTAATTGGTGAATAGTGATTTGAGATTGTAACATGACGAGACAATATCAACTTTCTACTATGAAGAAGTACACACACTGCAACTATTTACAAGTTACCACTCACCACTCACTAATTAACTAATCACCATTTAACAAAACCATGACAATTCTCGGTGTTGACCCCGGCACACTGACAACAGGGTATGGAGTGATTGAAATATCAAGAGGTACAACAAAAGTAATCAAGTGCGACGCGATAAAAAATGACAGTACCGACCCGATGCCGCAACGTCTCAAACGAATTTTTGAAACTCTTTCAGAAGTGATGGATGACTTTGAACCGGATATCGTCGCAATCGAGACAGCGTTTTATGGAAAGAATGCACAATCGGCGTTGAAACTCGGGCATGCGCGTGGCGTCATCATGCTTGCCGCAGTAGAACGAGATATTCCGACACATGAATATTCTCCGAGAGAAATTAAGAAAGCGCTTGTCGGGCATGGTAACGCATCAAAACAGCAAGTTCATTATATGATTACATCAATCCTGAATTTGAAAAAACTCCCCAAGGGGTTCGATACCACTGATGCTCTTGCTGTGGCGATGTGTCATCTCCAACGTTCTCTCCAACCGACACAAAAATATACAAGTTGGAAATCATTCCTGACTGAACACCCTGATAAAATTTCACAACCACAGCAGATGAGAAAACGATGATTGCATTTCTCAAAGGAATACTTGCATCAAAGTCACCCACGGAAATTATTGTTGATGTAAACGGCGTCGGTTATCATGCTCTGATTCCTCTCTCAACATTCGAACAACTTCCGGAGAACAATTCGCCCGTAGAAATGTTAACGTACCTGCATGTCCGTGAAGACATCATGCAATTGTACGGATTTGCCACAGAAGATGAACGTGATTTCTTTCGATTGTTGATGTCGGTGAGCGGCATCGGACCGAAGATGGCGCAAGGAATTCTTTCGGGAATGTCCACTTCGGAACTCCGCTCTGCAATCACTGATGGCAACATCACTTCACTCACTTCAATCTCCGGTGTGGGAAAAAAAACAGCGGAACGCATAGTCATTGAATTACGGGACAAACTTTCAAAATCAGCCGCGCCAAGTTCGACAGTCATTCCTTCAGGGAGACAATTACACATTCGGAATGAAGCCGTGAATGCGCTGATGTCGCTCGGCTTTCAAAAATCAAATGCCGAAAAATCTGTTGCACTGGTAATGAAAGAACTCCACGAACAACATCTTTCAGTAGAAGAAATAATCAAGCACGCACTTCGCACTGCGGGTTAATTAGTTAGTTAGTGATTCGTTAATGAGTGATTAGTGAATGACTATATCTGAATCCTTGAAACACCCAATACGCCTTAGGCGAATGTAAACCAGTAACCAGTAACCTGCAACCTCGAACCACTAACCGGTAACCTCGAACCGTCAACCGCCAACCTTCAACAGTCAACAAAAGGGATTGATTGCTTATCACCCTGAATCTCTTTACATTTGACGCAAATGAAAAGAAAATCCGACCATACAACTCCCGAACTATTAGAAAACGAAGTAGAGTTTGACCAGAAACTTCGTCCGATTCAATTCTCCGATTTTGTCGGACAGGGAAAGGTTGTTGACAATCTCAAAATATTTATCGCTGCGGCAAAGAAGCGAGGTGAAAGTCTTGACCACGTTCTGCTTACAGGTCCACCGGGGCTTGGAAAGACAACGCTTTCGTACATCATCGCAAACGAAATGGGTGTGAATGTCAAAGTTACATCCGGTCCCGCGCTTGATAAACCATATAACCTTGCAGGCATTCTCACCAACCTCAGTCAGGGCGATGTATTATTCATTGATGAAATCCATCGCCTCAATCCGCTTGTTGAAGAATATCTTTACTCGGCGATGGAGGATTTTAAGATTGACATTGTGATAGATAGCGGACCGAATGCGAGAAGCGTACAACTTAATCTCCCTCGATTTACGCTTGTCGGGGCAACAACACGCGCGGGCTTGCTCACCGCGCCACTCCGTTCCCGTTTTGGGGTGACGAATCGCTTGGATTATTATCCGGCAGAAGAACTTGCGACGATTATCAAACGCTCTGCAAATATTCTTAACGTAAAGATTGAAAAGGAAGGTTCATCAGAAATTTCGAGACGTTCGCGTGGTACGCCGCGTATTGCAAATCGTCTGTTGAAACGTTGCCGCGATTTTGCACAGGTCGAAGTGAAACTAGCTCACTTCAACGGTGTCATCACAAAAGAAGTTGCCGACTATGCTCTGCAAAAACTTGAAGTTGACGACCATGGTTTAGACGATATGGACAAACGAATTTTAATCACCATGATTGAAAAATATCAGGGCGGACCGGTTGGATTGAACACACTCTCCGTCGCAGTCGGTGAAGAACCGGGAACGATAGAAGAAGTGTACGAGCCGTATTTAATACAGGAAGGATTTTTAACACGAACACCGAGAGGGAGGGAAGTGACGGAGATGGCGTATAAACATTTTAGTCTCTCAAAGAAAACCGTTTCCTCGATCCAAGAACAATTATTCTCCAAATGACGACTGACAAATGACCAATTACAAAGCCATAAGAACACTCAAGTTTCAACTTCCCAACGGCTCCGACTTATATGAAAGCCTGACTGAAATTGTACAGCGAGAAAGTATCAGACTCGGTCGAATCTCCGGCATTGGTGCAACGACTCACGCTGTTGTTGCTTACTACGACCAACACACGAAGAAATATAACCCGCTTGAATTCTCCGGTGGAATGGAAATCCTCAGTCTCAACGGAAATGTCAGTCTCCGTGATGGAAAACCATTTGTACATGTTCACATTCTTCTCGGCGATGCAGAAGGAAAGGTATTCGGTGGACATCTGCTTCCCGGTACAAAACTCTTTGCCTGCGAAGTAACGATTGATGAGTTTGAAGGAGAAGAATTGGTACGCGGGTTTGATGAGGGGACGGGGTTGTATTTATGGAAGTCATGAAAACTTTAGTAGATTGTTTAGAAATGGAAAAATTATGCCGTTAGATAAAGACCTCCAATCCATCCAAGAAATGCGCGAACTTGTGCAAAAAGCAAAGCAGGCGCAAATCGAATTTCGTGCGTACGACCAAACCCGTGTTGACCGAATCGTGAAAGCAATGGTTGATGCCGGCTTCGAAGCGGCGGAACGACTCGGCAGACTTGCGCATGAAGAAACCGGTTTCGGGAAACCGGAAGACAAGAAAAAGAAAAACGAATTCGGCACGCGGCGCGTTTGGGAATCCATCAAAGATTTGAAAACTGTCGGTGTCATTCGTGAAGATAAGGAAAAGCGCATCATCGAAGTTGCAGAACCGATGGGTGTTGTCGCCGCGCTAATTCCTTCGACCAACCCGACATCAACCGTGATGTTCAAAGCAATCATTTCGGTTAAAGGACGGAATGCGATTGTTGCAAGTCCACACCCGAAAGCCACGAAGTGTACGCTCGAAGCGATGAATGTTATTGCACAGGCAGCAGTTGCCGCAGGCGCGCCGCAAGGATTGATGGCGTGTCTCCCTACTCCGACTCTTGAAGCAACACAAGCGCTGATGAAACACAAACTCGTTTCTGTCATTCTTGCGACGGGAAGCAACGACATGGTGAAGCAGGCATACAGTGCAGGCAAGCCGGCGTATGGCGTGGGCGCGGGAAACGTTCCGGCGTACATTGAGAAGTCGGCAAACATCAAAAAAGCAGTAGCGGATATTGTTACAGGAAAAGTGTTTGACCTTGGTGTTCTTTGTTCGACAGAGGCATCGGTGATTGTTGATTCTTCCATCAAGCAACTTGTGATTGATGAATTCAAACGACACAAATGCTATTTTGTGGAAGGTGATGAGAAAGAAAAATTAGCACGCACAATGTTTGACCCGCGTGGAGCAATCAACCCGGCGATGGTTGGAAAACCAGCAACATACATTGCACACAATGCGGGTATCTCCGTTCCTGCTGATACACAAGTTCTGATTGCAGAACAAATCGGTGTTGGAAGAGAATATCCGCTTTCGCGTGAGAAACTTTCACCCGTACTTTCATTCTACACTGTTGATAACTGGCGCGAAGGATGCGAGCGGTGTATCGAGTTGCTTGAGTTCGGCGGAATGGGACACACGATGGTGATTCACTCTATGGACGAAGACATCATCATGAAGTTTGCGTTGGAAAAACCGGCGAACAGAATTCTCGTCAATACGGTCGGCGCGCTTGGAGCGGTTGGTTATACGAACGAGTTGCTTCCCTCAATGACGCTTGGTCCCGGGACATTCGGCGGCTCTATTATTTCGGAAAATGTTTCTGCGAAGCATCTTATTAACATCAAACGTTTGGCGTTCGAAACTCGCTCACTCAATTCATCAGCCACGACTGAATACAAAGAAACTCAACCGATTCAAACAGAAAAAGAATCAAAACCGACTGTAAAACCTCAATCCGTTGTTTCTTCACCAATTCATGCTTCATCCAAATCTTGGATGGAAGAGATTGAGGAACGCATTCGATTGAAAGCAGGAAATCTTCCTGCGAAGAAAGAACAACCGAAACCTCAACCTGTAGTAACCGCAACGACACAATCAGGTGGAACACTTGGCAGTGGAATTTCGGAGGAAGATGTTGACCGGATTATCAAAGAATTTTCAAAGAGATAATTGTTGGCATCGCTTGTAGGTCGAACTTCAGTTCGACACGGTGGACGAAATAAATTTCGCCCTACAAAACTGTCACGTTCATTTTATCTTCGACCAACACTAACTGTAGCAAAGGATTTACTCGGTAAATATTTCGTTCGTGTTTTACCGGAAGGAAAACTTGTCGGAAAAATTGTAGAGGTTGAAGCGTATCTTCCTGACGATGTTGCAAGTCATTCATATCGTGGTCAGACAAAACGAAATGAGGTGATGTTTTTGAAGGGCGGACATCTCTACGTTTATTTCACGTACGGAATGCACTTCTGTGCGAACGTTGTTACTGAACAAGAAGGAATCGGCGCGGCAGTTCTCATTCGCGGTATTGAACCGCTTCAAGGAATTAAAATCATGGAAAAGAATCGCGGATTGACCGGATTTAATCTAACGAACGGTCCGGCAAAAATTTGTCAGGCATTTTCTTTAGGCAGAAAAGAAAATGGAGTAGACTTATCAGGAAACGAGATTTATATCACCGAAGGGGAAAGCATCCACAATTCACAAGTCAGAATTTCCTCGCGAATCGGAATCACCAACGGCAAAGATAAATTGTGGAGATTTTTTTTGCAAGATGATCCTTGGGTTTCAAAAAAGTAACACAATTTGTCATTCCGCATTTAATGCGGAAACCAATTAGCAAATAGTGATTGGATTCCTGCTGGCGCAGGAATGACGATTACCAATTTGTTTCAAAGTTTCAATGCTTTCTTGAGATAAAACCCTGTATAGGATTCTTTGCATCCGGCAATCTCTTCCGGCGTTCCTACTGCAACAATTCTTCCTCCCGCATCACCGCCCTCCGGTCCCAAATCAATTACCCAATCAGCAGTTTTTATGACATCGAGATTATGTTCAATGACGATGACCGTGTTCCCTTTATCAACTAACTTATTTAATACTGCAAGTAACATCCGGATGTCTTCAAAGTGCAAGCCGGTTGTCGGTTCATCAAGAATATAGAGTGTATTTCCGGTTGCAAGTTTCGAAAGTTCGGTTGAAAGTTTCACACGTTGTGCTTCACCACCGGAAATTGTGGTTGCTTGCTGACCGAGACGAATGTAACCAAGACCGACATCGTGCAACGTTTCCAGCTTTCGTTTGATGCGCGGAATCTCACTGAAAAATTCCAATGCTTCTGTTACGGTCATTTCAAGCACATCAGAAATTGATTTACCTTTGTACAACACCTCAAGCGTTTCCCGATTGTACCGCCTTCCTTTGCAGACTTCACACAACACATAGACATCAGGCAAAAAATTCATTTCGATTTTTCTCAGACCATCGCCTTCACATTCTTCACACCGTCCGCCTTTTACGTTGAAGCTGAACCGTCCGACTTTGTAGCCGCGAATCTTTGCTTCAGGAAGTTGTGCGTACAAATCCCGGATAAGCGTGAACAATCCGGTGTAGGTTGCAGGATTGGAACGAGGCGTTCTTCCAATCGGAGACTGGTCTATGTCAATCACTTTATCAATGTGTTTGATGCCATCAATTGAAGAATATGGCAACGGCACATTCTTCGATTTGTAAAACTTTCTTGAAAGGATGTTGTACAACGTTTCAGTAATTAGCGATGACTTTCCCGAACCGCTTACGCCGGTAATGCAAATGAATGTCCCCAACGGAAAATTCACATCAACAGATTTAAGATTATTTCCTGAACATTGTTTGAGTTGAAGATATTTTCCATTCCCTTTTCTTCGAGTAGCAGGGATTTCAATTTTCTTTTTCCCGAATAAATAATGAGCCGTTAATGAGAGATTATCTTTTCCATCTCCATTCTTTTTTAATTTTGATTTTTGGCTTTTGAATTGTTTTTGGTCCCCTGAGGCAACTAATAATCCACCATGTTCTCCTGCACCCGGTCCCAAATCAATAACGAAGTCCGCGCTTTCAATCATCTCTTTGTCATGTTCGACAACGATGACGGAGTTTCCCAAATCGCGAAGTTGTTTGAGCGAATTTATTAGCTTGATATTATCACGCTGATGAAGTCCGATACTTGGTTCATCAAGAATGTACAACACGCCGACCAATTGCGAGCCGATTTGAGTTGCAAGCCGGATGCGCTGCGACTCTCCTCCCGAAAGCGTTCGGGCAGAACGGTCAAGCGTCAAATAATCCAATCCGACATTCAGTAAAAATTGTAATCGTGTTTGTATTTCATAAATGATTTGATGAGCGATTTCCATTTGTCGCTCGGTGAGTTTCAATTCCTTGAAGAACTTGTTGGCTCTCTGAATTGATTTAGTAACTATTTGGTGAACATTCACCGATTGATGAGTCTTTGCATCAATCAACTTCACAGCCAATCGTTCTTTTTTCAACCGGGCACCGTTGCAAACCGGACACGCAATTCTGCTCATGAATGATTCTACCCACTCACGAATTGTAGTGGTGCTTGCTTCTTCAACATATCGTTCAAGTCCCGCAAGCAAACCGTTGTACCGATGGCGGTATGTTACCGTTCTTCCGGTTGATGAAGTATAAAGGATTTCCAACTTCTCATCACCGGAGCCATACAAAATGATGTCATGAATTTTCTTTGGTAACTTTTTGATGGGTGTGTTGAAATCAAACTTAAACCGCTTTGCTACGGCACGAAGTTGACTCCACAACCATGTCTCTCTCGGTTTTCCGAGCGGTTCGATTCCACCTTCAGCAATCGTGAGTGAATAGTCGGGAATAATCAGGTTAATATCGAATTCCCGTTTTTCACCTAAGCCATTACAATCGGGACAAGCGCCGTACGGTGAATTGAACGAGAAAGAATTCGGTGCGAGTTCTTCGTAACTAATGCCACATCGAACACAAGCGAGAAGTTTACTATATAATTGTTCATCCTTTCCGTCATGCACGATGACGGAACCTTCTCCAAGTTCGAGTGCGGTTTCGATTGACTCTGCAACCCGTGAACGTAAATCTTTCTCCAGAACAATTCTATCAACAACAACTTCGATGTTATGGATTTTGTAACGCTGAACTTGCATTCCTTCGGAGATTTCCTTCGTTTCCCCATCAACCCTAACACGCAGGTAGCCATCTTTCAGAATCTCCTCAAACAATTCCCTGTAATGACCTTTTCTTCCGCGAACAACGGGAGCGAGTATTTGCAACTTCGTCCCCGATTTCATCGCCATGACAGAATCAATAATTTGGTCAACTGATTGTTTTTGCACCGGTTGATTGCAATTGTAACAAAACTGCGTTCCGACACGAGCGAACAACAATCGGAGATAATCATAAATCTCTGTCACCGTTCCGACAGTTGAGCGGGGATTGTGAGAAATAGATTTCTGTTCAATCGAAATGGACGGACTCAATCCTTCGATGTAATCAACATCGGGTCGTTCGAGTCCACCGAGGAATTGCCGCGCGTACGCCGACATTGTTTCCATGTAGCGGCGTTGTCCTTCTGCATAAATTGTATCAAACGCCAAACTCGATTTGCCCGAACCGGATAAGCCGGTAATAACGACGAGTTTTTCACGCGGCATCTCCACATCAATATTTTTAAGATTGTGGACGCGTGCGCCTTTGACGATGAGATTGTTTTGTTGCATGGGTAGGAAGATAGAAAGATAAATTGAGTGGAAGAAATTTAATTCTTCACACTCAATTCAAACGAGAGATTACGAAACGGGAAATAAGTGCAACCGGTTTTTGTGTAAATCCCTCTACATCATGGATGCAATTCATTGAACGAGAACTATCCAAGTTTCATTCGCTTGTTCAGGTATAAAAACAACGCAGTATCAAACGGCATCGAAGTATCGAGCAGAACATAGTCAATGTTGTGTTCACGGCACTCACGCTTATAGGTCTCAAGAAAATTTTTCATTGATTCCTGATAGGCTTTTTGAATGTGCCAGGGTTGCGTTGTCAGTTCTTCGTTCGTTTCCAAATCTTTGAAGACTGCATCGCGACCGAACGCGAAACTTCGCTCCAACGGGTCAAGCACCTGCATGACGATGACTTCGTTTTTCTTGTGCCGGAAATGTTTGAGCGCGCTCATCACCTGGCTTGGCTCATCAAACAAATCACTGAGAATAATTACCAGCCCGCGCCGCTTGATTCGCTCTGCAACTATGTGTAACGATTCTGCCGTACTCGTTTTGTTGCTTGGTTGAATCAATTCCAATTGTTTCAGGATTTGTTTCAGATATGATTTCGTCGCGTGCGGCGGCATGTGCGTTTGCACTTTTTCATCATACACGGTTAACCCGACTGCATCTCGTTGCTGTACCATCAACTGAGCAAGCGCGGCAGTTGTGAACGACGCATATTCCAATTTCGTCATGTTGCCTTCCGACTTGAACGCCATCGAACGACTTGAATCAAGAATCAAATATGCTTTGAGATTCGTCTCTTCCTCAAACTGTTTGATATAGTAGCGGTCAGTCCGTCCGAATATTTTCCAATCAATATGTTTGATTTCATCCCCCGGCATGTACTGACGATGCTCGGCGAACTCGACGCTGAAACCGTGATACGGACTTTTATGCAAGCCCGTGATGAATCCCTCGACCACGAGCCGCGCAACAAGTTCCATGTTGGAAAGTTTTGCGACAACTTCCGGCTGTAAATATTTTCGATATGATTGCTTTGTGTCGGTCACTTTGTTTTCGATTCTTCCGATTGCGCGACCTGAGTTGTCGTGTCGCTGTGAAGAAATTCGCCCGGGTCTTTTCCCATCGTTTGGAGTTCAAACTTTGCAGACGTATAAAGTTCGTGAGTCGGAAACTTCTGCATGAATTCTTCATAGATTGCTTTTGCACTGTCCGGTTTCTTCATGTCATTATTGTAGATGAAGGCAGCGAGGAACATGCAGGTCGGAGCGTCTTTGCTGTTCGGAAAAAGCGTTGAGAATTTCCGGTAGGCGCGAGCGGCTTTTTCAATTTCCCGTAACTCGTTGTTATAAATCAACGCAATGCGATACTGAGAACTTTCAGCATACGCGGTTTCAGTATTATCGTTCACGATTTGTTCGTACCGTTCAAGTGCGAGCGGGAAGTTCTTCTGTTCCTCTGCGGTGCGGGCTTCTTTGTACGTTGCTTCAGGTGAAGGTGAACATCCCCAAAGAACAATGAATGAAAAAAGAAAGAAAAGGTTTTGTTTCATAGAGTATATTCAATGTGTTTGATTATAAATCGGTTAAAATTACAAAGCGACGAACTAACAACCAAACACTCAGGTGTTTCGTTCCATCACTGCAATAAAAAATCCGTCGGTCGGGTAACGATGGGGAAGTAATCTGACAAAATCATCGTTACTTGGTTCGATGCCGAGTTGTTGCAATTGCTCTGTCGGGGAAACGAGCCGAAAATCTTTTCGCTCTTCAAGAAATGTGTTCACAACATCTTCATTTTCTGTTTTGAATAATGAACATGTAGCATACACCAAGCGTCCGTTTTGTTTTACAAAGTCAGCATTGCTTAACAGAATTTCTTTTTGCTTCTGTGGATATGAATCCACCATTGCTTCAGTAAGATGTCGCTTGATGTCAGGGCTTCGACGTATGCGCCCGACACCGCTGCACGGTGCGTCAACAAGAACGAGGTCGGCTTTGTTCGTTAATTCGTTTTTATTGATAGCATCAACCGTGAGCAACTTAATGCTACGAATATGTGAACGAGTTTTCCTGACTTCCAATCCTTCAAGTCGTTTTGCATCAATATCAATCGCGATGAGTTCACCGCTATCGTTCATCATCTCAACCATGTGCATCGTTTTTCCGCCGCCGCCTGCACACGCATCAATTACAAATTGCCCGGGTTTTGCATCAGCGAGCAAAGAAATGAGTTGACTTCCTTCATCCTGAAACTCAAACAAACCTTGCTTGAATGCGGGGGAAGCCTGACGATTAAATCGTTTCGTCGTAATCAATCCGACAGGGGAGAAGTGGGTTGGAGAACTTTCAATCGTTTCATCAAGTAATTGTTGTTGACATTCTTCCCGCGAAACTTTGAGAAGATTGACGCGCAATGTTGCACGAGCGCTTTTATTCAATCCTTGCAACAGTACTTCGGTTTCATTACCGTACTGTTCGAGAAATCGTTTCACCATCCAATCAGGAAACGAGTAGTGTGTTGCCAATCGTTCAACCTGGTCGGGAATATTCAAAACATCGTTTGCATGTTCTTCCAACAATTTGATGTACGATGCTAAATCAATAGAAGGATAATGCGTTCGCCAAAGTTCTTCAAGTCCGATAAGCATGTCGTCCGCAGGATGTTCGAAGACGATTCGGGCATGAGCAACATACGAAGGTAAATACTTGAAATGATTTGATGGGTGAACAATCTCGCCGGAGTGATTCTGAAAAAACGATTGACTCAGAAAATGTACATACCGCCAATCCCGTTGCATCCCGAAGACAGACGCACGGATTCTGAACCGGTCACGCGCTCCCAAGTAATGCCGTTCTTTGAAAAAAATCCAGACAATTTGGTCAACAGGTTTTGAACTCGCTTCGGCAAGTGCACAGACTTCTAAAATATGTCCGACGATGGAAGCAAGTTTCATACGGTGATGATTGGTTCGGTCATTTGTTCCGTCATATAGCCGCGGGCCATGCGCGGCGTGTTGTATGCAACACCGACTTCTCCGCGCTTATTCATCACGATGACTCCGCCGTAGCCGTCAACTTTTCGTTTCAGCAAATCAATTCCTCGTGTTGCGGCATCGGAAACATCGCCGCCATTTTGTTCGAGCATGTCAATCACCGTTTTTGCCATGACAATTTTAATCATCGCTTCGCCCCAACCGGTTGTCGAGACACCGCCGATGTCGTTATCCGCATACGTTCCGCAACCGATGAGCGGAGAGTCACCGACTCGTCCCGGATGTTTATTGAATGTTCCCCCTGTAGAAGTTCCGACACAAATATTTCCATCGTTATCCATTGCAACCGCTCCGACTGTATCGCTTGCCGCCTGTGTCTTCTTGAATGCGTCTTTTGTGCTGAAGTGTCCGCCCGATTGAAAGGCTTTCCATTTGTTCAGTTCGCGCGGCGAAACCATCTCTTTGTAGGAACACAAATTCATTCCATGTTCGAGTGCAAAATCTTCTGCCCCGCTTCCGGCAAGAAGGATATGTTCGCTTTCATCCATTATTTTTCTTGAGAGGGAAATCGGATTACGGATGTGTCTGACTGCGGCAACCGCACCGCACCTTAGTGTCTTCCCGTTCATGATACTTGCATCGAGTTCAATCAAACCATCAGCATTTAAATGAGAACCGAGTCCCGCATCAAACGTTCCGTTGTCTTCGAGACTCTTTACCACTTGTTCGACGGTATCAACCGCGCTGCTTCCTTTCGTAAGCATTTGCCAGCCAAGGGAAAGGGCTTCTTGAACACCGAGTTTATGTGCATCTAACAAATCATGAGGAATGTCCCATGCACCACCGTGGATAATCAGAGAAATCATATTCGTTCTAAATCTTCAAAAATTGCTCCAAAAGGTAAGAAAATTAGGAGGGATAACCAACTCTAATTTTCAGGCATCGCCGGCTTCATATTACAGTTTTCCGTTGTCATTGGAGAAATGATCATTGACGAATACGTGAGTATAACATTTGATGCTATGGCCGTCGGAAAAATTCAATCAACCCGCGTTTATCCAATCCAACTGAAATTGAATCCCCATCACCAAACTCACCCGCAATCAATCGTTCGGAAAGTTTGTTGACGATATGATTTTGAATGACGCGCTTTAGCGGACGTGCACCAAGAGTCGGGTCGTAGCCAAGCTTCGCAAGCCAATCTTTTGCTTCATCGGTAAATTCAAGTTTGATGTTCTTTGCATCAAGCATGGTTTGAACTCGTTTGAGTTGCAAGTTAACGATGAGTCTCAGTTCATCTCTGCCGAGAAGTTTGAAGAGAATAATTTCATCAATGCGATTGAGAAACTCCGGACGGATGGATTGTCGAAGAATCTCGAACAAGTGCACGCGCAACTCTTCATAGATTGATGCAAGCGAATCATTCCCCAAGCCTTGATATTCCATCAACTTCTGCATGATGAGTTGAGAGCCGAGATTCGATGTCATGATGATAATTGTATTCTTGAAGTTGACCGTGCGTCCTTTGCTATCGGTGAGCCGTCCTTCATCGAGAACTTGCAACAGCACATTGAACACTTCAGGATGCGCTTTCTCAATCTCATCAAGCAACACGACGGAATACGGCTTTCGTCTTACCGCTTCTGTCAGTTGCCCGCCTTCTTCGTAACCGACATACCCGGGCGGAGCGCCAATCAAGCGGGAGACAGAAAATTTTTCCATGTACTCGCTCATGTCAATGCGCACGAGAGCGTTTTCATCATTGAATAAAAACTCAGCAAGCGCACGGGCAAGTTCAGTCTTTCCAACGCCCGTGCTTCCGAGAAAAATGAACGAGCCAATCGGTCGTCGTTCATCCTGCAAACCGGCGCGACTTCTCCGAATCGCATCAGCAATTGCGCGCACCGCTTCCTCCTGACCAATCACCCGCTCGTGCAATCTGTCTTCAAGATGCAACAACTTTGTTCGCTCGCTCTCCAACATTCTGCTAACAGGAATGCCTGTCCACTTTGCAACAACTTCTGCAATGTCCTCAGCGTCAACTTCTTCCTTCAGCATCTTTTTATCTTTTTGGATGACGGTCAAGGATGCGCTCGCTTCTTTCACGTTCTTCTCAAGCGATGCAATTACACCGTAACGCAACTCAGCGACTTTTGCCAAATCTCCTTCACGTTCTTTCTTCTCTGCATCGGCTTTTGCATGTTCGATTTCCTCTTTCATTTGCCTGATAGACTGAATCAAGGCTTTTTCATTTTGCCAATGCGCTTTCAGTCCTAAGCGTTGTTGATTGAGTTCAGCAAGTTCTTTGCTGATGTTCTCCAATCGCTCTTTTGATGCTTCATCTTGTTCACGCTTCACAGCTTCACGTTCGATTTCCAATTGCTTGATTCGTCGTTCAACTTCATCCAATTCTTCCGGCATCGAATCAATTTCAATGCGTAACTTGGATGCAGACTCATCAACCAAATCAATTGCTTTGTCAGGAAGGAAGCGGTCGCTGATGTAGCGATGACTTAACTGTGCCGCCGCGACTATCGCTCCATCGGTAATGCGAACGCCATGATGAACTTCATATCGCTCTTTCAATCCACGAAGAATGGAGATTGTATCTTCCACTGTCGGCTCATCAATCAATACCGGTTGGAAGCGACGCTCTAACGCAGAGTCTTTTTCGATGTGCTTTCGGTATTCATCAATCGTTGTTGCGCCGATTGCGCGCAGGTCGCCGCGTGCAAGCGCGGGCTTGAGCATGTTTGCCGCATCCACAGCGCCTTGCGCCGCTCCTGCACCGACAAGCGTATGTAACTCATCAATGAAAAGAATAATCTCACCGTCCGATTCCGTTACTTCTTTGAGAACGGCTTTTAACCGTTCTTCAAACTGTCCGCGGTAACTTGTGCCGGCGACAAGGCTTCCCATATCGAGCGCTATGATTCGCTTTGTCTTGAGATTTTCAGGAACATCTCCCTGAATAATCCGATGGGCGAGTCCTTCAGCGATTGCAGTTTTGCCGACGCCCGGCTCTCCGATGAGAACCGGGTTATTTTTCGTCCGACGTGATAGCACTTGCAACACACGACGTATTTCCTCATCACGACCGATGACCGGGTCAAGTTTTCCGCGCCGTGCAAGTTCGTTCAGGTCTCGTCCGAATCGTTCGAGCGATTGATATTTTTCTTCCGGTGTTTGGTCAGTGACGCGCTGTGTGCCGCGAACTTCTTTCAATGCTTTGTAAATCGTTTCCTTCGTGATACCTTGGTCACGCAACAGTTTTCCTGCTGCGCTCTTTGCCGAAACCAACGCCAACAATAAATGTTCGGTGCTGACGTATTCATCCTTCAGCGATTGTGTTTCCTTCAGCGCCGCCTCAAACAATTCATTCAGCGATTGACCAAGATATTGATTGCCGACTCCGGAACCTGTTACTTTCGGTAACTTCTCCAACGCCTCTGCAATTTTAATCTTGATGTAATCAACATTCGCTCCGAGTTTCCGAAGAATCGGAACGACCAATCCTTCGGTATCCTGCACAAGCGCGGCAAGCACATGTTCCGGCTCGATTGCCTGATTGCCGTAACTCTGTGCAATCTCCTGCGCGTTCTGTACGGCTTCCTGAGATTTGATTGTGAATTTGTTGAAGTTCATTTGTTAGTTTTCTGTTTCCGGTTTTCTGTTGTTCAAATTCACCACTGAAAAACACTGAAACAGACACTGAATAACACTGATTGTTGTTATATCTGTGAATATCTGTGTTAGCATCCGTGACATCTGTGGTGAATCAAAAAGCCGCCCCACACAAGTAGGAGAGAGTACCAATGCAAAGCGGCTTGTTTTATTCATTTACTTTATCACTATCTACAAAAGAAAGGGAGCGGAGGAGTAGCGAGCAGGGGAGAATATTCCCCCTATGCTCTCTACACCCTTTCACCCTTGCCCATGACAGACAGGAATGTCTGTCCTACTTCTTCTCATCCACAACCTCAAACGAAGCATCCTCAACCTTCTTCTCATCGCTTGGCGCTTCGCCGGTTGGTGAACCGTGAGGAGGTGGAGGCGGTTGTTGTCCTGCTTGTTGCTGTTGCGCGGCGGTTGCGTGTTTGTATAACTCAGCTGAGACTTCGTTCCACACGGTATCGTGCGCTTCCATCTTCGCTTTGATGTCGTTGATGTTCCCGCTCTTCAATGCGTTTTCGAGTTCATCGGTTGCAGTTTCTAACTTACCTCGTGTTGCCGAGTCGAGTTTGTCACCGAGTTCTTTCAACTGCTTGCGTGTCTGGAAGATTTTGCTGTCCGCCATGTTCTTCGTTTCGACTTCTTCGCGTTTCTTTTTGTCTTCCGCCGCATGCGCTTCTGCATCGCGCTTCATCTTATCAACTTCTTCTTTGCTCAAGCCGCTCGATGAAGTGATGCGAATGCTCTGCTCTTTGTTCGTGGCTTTGTCTTTTGCCATGACGTGCAACATTCCGTTCGCATCAATATCAAATGTGACTTCGATTTGAGGAACGCCGCGCGGTGCCGGTGGAATTCCATCGAGATGGAACTTGCCGAGCGTCCGGTTATCGTACGCCATCTGTCGCTCGCCCTGCAAAATATGTATCTCTACCGATGGCTGACTATCAGCCGCAGTCGAAAAGATTTCGCTCTTGCGTGTGGGAATGGTAGTGTTTGCCTGAATCATCGGAGTCATGATGTTGCCGAGCGTTTCAATGCCGAGCGTCAACGGAGTTACATCAAGCAGAAGAACATCGGTGACTTCGCCCGCAAGCACGCCCCCCTGAATTGCCGCGCCGATTGCAACGACTTCATCCGGGTTGACGCCTTTATGTCCTTCTTTTCCGAAAATTTCCTTCACAAGTTGTTGCACGCGGGGAACGCGGGTCATTCCGCCGACGAGAATTACTTCATCAATCTGGTCAGCACGTAAGCCCGAATCCTGCATCGCTTTCTGAACAGGAGGGACACAACGTTGAATCAAATCTTCCACCAACTGCTCAAACTTTGCGCGGGTAATATTCAGGTTCAGGTGCTTTGGTCCTTCGGCTGTTGCCGTAATAAACGGGAGATTGATTTCCGTCTGTTGCATTTGCGAAAGTTCCATTTTTGCTTTCTCAGCCGCTTCACGCAAACGCTGGAGCGCCATCGGGTCTTTCCGTAAATCAATTCCTTCCTGCTTTTTGAATTCATCAGCAATAAACTCAAGCACGCGTTGGTCGAAGTTATCGCCACCAAGGTGCGTGTCGCCGTTGGTGGATTTCACTTCAAACACACCATCACCGAGTTCGAGAATGGAAATATCGAACGTACCGCCGCCAAGATCGAACACAGCGACTTTACTATCTTTATGTTTTTTGTCCATGCCGTACGCGAGCGCGGCAGCAGTCGGCTCGTTGATGATTCGGCGAACGTTGAGTCCGGCAATTTCTCCGGCTTCTTTCGTTGCCTGACGTTGCGCATCGTTGAAGTACGCGGGGACGGTAATTACCGCCTCTGAAATTTTCGTGCCGAGATAATCTTCAGCCGTTTGTTTCATCTTCTGTAAGATCATCGCGCTGATTTCCGGCGGTGAATAGACACGGTCGCCAATCTTCACACGCGCGGTGTTGTTCTCGCCCTGCGTAACATTGTACGGCACAAGTTTCATCTCTTCCGTTACTTCGTTGTGGAAGCGACCCATAAATCGCTTAATCGAAAAAACGGTGTTCTGTGAGTTAGTCACCGCCTGACGTTTCGCCGCCTGACCGACTAACCGCTCTCCGCTTTTCGCAAAGCCGACGACAGACGGAGTCGTTCGTGCGCCTTCTGAGTTCGCAATCACGACCGGGTCTTTCCCTTCCATCACGGCAACAACCGAGTTGGTCGTGCCTAAATCAATTCCAATAATTTTGTTTGACATTGTTTGTTCTCTCCTTGTTGATAAAAAAATATGAAAACTATAGGGAGCGTCATGCCGAATTTATTTCAGCATCTACACAGGTGCGCATAGACCCTGAAACAAGTTCAGGGTGACGGTGTACTTTTACCGTAGTTTTCTAAAACTATTAACGCACCCTTAACTGCAACCGGTGTGCCACGAACGAACTTTCATTTTTTGTTTGTTTTGAACAGTCCGTAAACCATGAAAGAAATCGACTGACATCCTGTCTTTTATCGTGCAGTAACTGTCATTTATTCAGCCATTATTGGGACAAAATCTTTGAGATTCATGCGCATTCTTGGTATATTTGCAAAAATTTTTCAAGGAGAAATTGATGATTCCCATAGCAAACAGAATGCGTCGTCTTGGCACGGAGACGGCGTTTGAAGTACTCGCAAAAGCACGTGCGTTAGAAGCCAAAGGTAAACACATAATCCATCTCGAAATCGGTGAACCGGATTTCGACACACCCATCAACATCCGCAACGCGGCGAAGAAAGCGCTCGATGAGTCGTTCACGCATTACGGTCCCGCACCGGGATTGCCGCCTGTTCGTGCGACGATTGCAAATTACATCTCGACAACCCGCGGCATCGAAGTGAAGCCGGAACAAGTTGTTGTCACGCCCGGCGGAAAACCAATCATGTTCTTCACCATCCTCGCTTGCATTGATGAAGGTGATGAAGTGATTTACCCGAATCCGGGATTTCCGATTTACGAATCGGCGATTGAGTTCGTCGGCGGTAAAGCAGTTCCGTTGCAGTTGAAAGAAGAAAAAGATTTCCGTTTCGACATCAACGATTTGAAGCGGCTCATCACCAACAGAACGAAGATGTTGATTATCAACTCGCCGGAGAATCCGACAGGTGGAATTCTGACAAAGGAAGATATACAGGAAATTGCCGCTCTTGCAATCAAGCACGACATTCTTGTTTTGTCTGATGAAATTTACAGTCGGAGTGTGTATGATGGATTTCAGCATTTCAGCATTACCTCGATTCCCGGAATGCAGGAACGAACGGTGTTGCTTGATGGATTTTCAAAAACATACGCGATGACCGGATGGCGGCTTGGCTACGGTGTGATGCCGGAAGAACTTGCAAAGTTGGTGACACAGTTACAAATCAACAGCGTCTCCTGCACGGCAAGTTTTACACAGATTGCCGGAGTCGAAGCGTTGACAGGAAATCAGGATGAAGCAGAAAAGATGGTTGCAGAATTCAAACGCCGCCGAGATGTTATTGTTGACGGATTGAATTCAATTCCCGGTTTCAAATGTTTGAAGCCGCTCGGTGCGTTCTATGTTTTTCCGAATATCACCGGAACGGGACGCGGTTCGAAAGAACTGTCCGAATTCTTGTTGAATGAAGCGGGCGTCGCCTGTCTTTCAGGAACTGCGTTTGGAAAATTCGGAGAAGGATATTTACGCTTCTCTTACGCAAACTCGATTCCGAATATTGAGCAGGCGTTGGAACGAATTCGAAAAGTATTGAAGTAAATTTAACACAGAATGTGCGACTCACTTTATCTTCTACGATATTAATAGTCGGACTTTCAAACGAATGAAGAAGATAGTGAGTCGCACATAAGATGGCAATGAACGAAAATGACATCTGTTGGCAGCAACGCTTTAACAATTTCAAGAAAGGATTGTTGCAACTTCAAAAGTTTATAGACAAAGAAAACCTGAATGAACTTGAAAAGCAGGGATTAATAAAAGCGTTCGAATATACGTTTGAACTTTCCTGGAATGTCATCAAGGATTATTATGAGTTTCAGGGAAGCGAAGGAATTCAGGGAAGCAGAGATGCCTTTCGTCTTGCGTTCAGTCGAAAATTGATTTCAAACGGTGATGCCTGGTTGGACATGGTAGAAAGCAGAATCAAATCGGCACACACATATAATGAAGAAACTGCAGATGAAATTGCAGAGGCAATTCTTCATACATACTATCATTTGTTTGTTGAACTCCAACAGACGATGGAGAACATACGCAACAGCGCGAAGAAATAATTCAATCGTCAAATTCTCATTTCGGATTGACCGAGAGAGTATTGGCACAAATCATTTCCGTGTTTGAGATGTTTCCGCAAATTGAAGAAGTAATCATCTACGGTTCACGGGCAAAAGGAAATTACAGAGAGGGTTCAGACATAGATGTTACTTTGAAGGGGGATAATTTGAATCTCCATGTCGTGAACGACATCAGCAGGAAATTCAGTGAATCGTCAATACCATACAAGGTTGATATTTCTATTTACCGGCAAATCAACGACAAGGATTTACTTGAACACATACAACGTATCGGGAAAGTTTTCTATCGAAGATAAATGTGCGGTGCACTCTTTTTCCAAGTTTAAAGAAATCTGTCTGTTCAGATGATTGTAGAAGGGATAGTGAGTCGCACATGAAATGAAGCGACGATTGGTCAATAACAAAAATATAGAATCAAAATTAAGGTGAATCCATGGAAACTGTAAAAGATAAAGTACGTTCATTGTTAGATACTCTACCGGAGGACTGTACGATGGAAGATATTCAGTACCATCTCTATGTTGTTGAAAAAATTCAACGCGGGATTGAACGCGCTGAAACAGAAGGCACGTTTAGACAAGAAGAAGTTGAACAACGATTTGGTCAATGAACGACAAAAAGGTTGTATGGTCCCCGGAATCTGTTGATGACCTTGATTCAATATCCAAATACATCGCAGTTGATTCAGAAGCGTATGCACAATCAGTGGTGATGAAGATTCTTCGAAAAGCAAGAACTCTTAATGAATTTCCAATGAGCGGAAGAGTTGTTCCCGAATTTAGGAGAGAAGGACTTAGAAAGCAACTAATGAGAACCCCCGAAGGTCTACGAGTCGTAGACCGTCGGGGTTTATCAAATTATCCTGATTGAAATTCTACAATGATACCATCCCTTGCGGATTAATGTGCAAACATAGATGGACTCCACTTGCGAGTGGAGTCCATTTCGCTTTTGTTAAGGTGTTTCCTTAACCGTTTGTTGGCGTAGTTGTAGTGCGGGTAGTCGGAGATTTATACTCCGATTTTTTCTTGTACCCCAACTTTTGTATTTCGTTGGAGTCGCTCCCGTACTGAGCGATGACTTGCTCTGCAACTTCCAACATCCCGTTATGGAATTCCCATTCTTTTGCTGTTGCAATGTCACGTTTCTCGTCTGCAACGCCGTACGCTTGTACTTCTTCCGTTTGCGCCGTTTTCATTGCATCATGAACAGCCTGAATGTCATCCACGCGTGCAGTTGGTTTGCTCGGGGAGTACCCGCTTATCCCTTTCACTGCTTCGAACGCATCAATATCGCGCTGGCGCTGTTTCGGGGATAACCGCTTGACTTCATTTTTCGCCATAGTTTTTCACCACCTTTCTGTACTCAGATTATGCCTCCCCATGATGTCTGCACCCACGAGTTGACATTACGTACAAGGTAATTAACCACAAGGGGAGAATAATTGTTCCGCACGTCGGCCCCTTTCCGTCTTCTTACGGAGGATGGTCGTCCTCAGTCAGAAGATTACCGTCTTCTCAAAGAGGATGGTCATCCTCAGTCAGAAGATTGCTATCTTCTCAAAGAAGATGGTCGTCTTCAGACAGAAGATTGCCATCTTCTCAAGGAAGATGGTCGTCTTCAGACAGAAGATTGCCGTCTTCGGTTCGAGGATGGCGGTCTTTTGTCGAAAATTTGATTGATTTGGCATCATATGAATGATTTTGTTGAAAATACTTCAAAATAAGAGGGAATCATTCCCTGAGTGTAACCGAAGGATAGTAACAGGGGTGTGTTGATTCATTCAATGAGAAGCCGTAGCCGCACTGTTCACGTAGCACATTCAACACAGAAGCGCATCTCCATTGAATTCCGGATAGGTTATCGGCTGGCGATACTTGAATGAAAAAAATGCAGAGTACCGATAATTCCTTCCCCTCCATTTCCATATCATTTTCCATTTCCGTAGATTCATCCCCGTATGAATCGAATTCATTCCAAGGAGAAAATAAAGACCTTAGTCGAAACGTACCGGAAAGAATCGGTAAGCAAAATGAACGAAGCCGAAACCCGTCTCCGGTTCATTGACCCGTTCTTCGAGGCGCTTGGATGGGGAATCCGCAATCCGAATGAAGTGCGGATTGAATCAACACAAGAACTCTTCGAGCATCAAATCAAAGCAACGGATAGAGAGATTGATGAGTTGGTGTATCGGTTGTATGGGGTGACGGAAGATTATATCAATCAAGATTAAGAAGTTATGGAATCGGAAGATTTCTTTAAAAAATTGAGACTGGAAGCAGGACGCTTCATGACATCCAGGAAAAGAATATATCTGGATACAAAATTCTGGATATTCATGCGCCAAGTAGCACAAGGCTTTGCCTCAAAAGAAAAACAGGAAATTTATTCTTTGTTGTCTTACCTCGTTAAAGAAAAGCAAGCAATTTGTCCCTTAAGTTATCATACTTTTAGAGAGCTTTTTAAGCAAACTGACCGAGAATCAAGATTACTAACTGCAGAAATAATGGACAATTTCAGTCAACAGTATTGTTATATCTCTCCAACACAAATAGTTGGTCAAGAACTTGTTATTTTCATTCAAAATGAGCAGGCAAGAATTAAGCAAAAATCTCTGCACGAAAATATTTACTTCGTTTGGACAAAAGTTCCTTTCATTTTAGGGGAATTGTTTCCAACTTGGGATAATGAATCTGAATTTAGTGTTCAAATCCGTAATAAGTTTCTTGAATATTACTCTGATATTTCTTTGAAAGATATTGTTGAAAAACTTTCCATCGGATTACCACACAAAAGTAGCAGTGAACTTATTGAAAAAGTTAATAAAGGAAAAGACGAAAATCAATCTTGGAGTACTTATCATGAAGTTTTTATGCACGAGATTGCTGGAATATTAGATGTTCTCCAAAATGATTTTGAGAAAATGCTGATGTATTATTTTGAGGTTAATACTGGTGAAACTATTTCTATGGAGATTCTTAGAAAACTAAAAGGGGGTAAGATGATAGCTGACCTCATTTATAAAGCGTTTGATAAAAGAAAAATTAGAAAAGAACTTCCTTTCATCAATATTAAAGCAACTATTCATGCACAATATCGATATGATAAATCGCGAAGATTCAAAGAAAACGATATAGAAGATATTGGGCACACAGCTTGGGCGCTTCCTTATTGTCAATACTATTTTACCGAGGACAACTATGCAACTTTAATCAAACAAACAAAAATAGACTTGTATTATTCAACGACTGTTTTGTCTAAGGAAAAAGACATCATTCATGAATTATCAAAACTAATCTAAATTCAAATAGTTCTTTGGTTCAGCGAGGGATAATGAAAACCGTGCGAACGAATTGACGATTATCAATTCGCTGAAGAATATTTTTTGTAGTAACCCCATGCTTCAGCATGGGGTATAACGCAACCACAATTATTGGGCTTCAGCCCACGAACCGGTGGCTAAAGCCACAGTGATTTTTGTTTAGCGTTTCCCCCCACGATAAATCGTGGGGGAAGTAGATTATTTATTTGTCAACCCTCACGATAAATTGTGGGGTTAGTTCAATTCATGTGTTCCGAAAATCGCACCGTTCATACTCCACCCAGCGTCTCCCAAAGGGATCACCTTGTGACCCGCTGTGTGATGAACCCAAATCATAAGTTGGTTCAGCGAGGGATAATGAAAACCGTGTGAATGAATTGGCGATTATCATCTTGCTCAAGAAATTTTTTGTAGTAACCCCATGCTTCAGCATGGGGTGTAACGCACCCACAGTTCTCGGGCTTTAGCCCACGAGCCGGTGGCTAAAGCCACAGTGATTTTTGTTTAGCGTTTCCCCCCACGATAAATCGTGGGGTTAGTAGTTTATTTATTTGTCTAACCTCACGATAAATTGTGGGGTTAGTTCAATTCATGTGTTCCGAAAGTCGCACCGTTCATACTCCACCCAGCGTCTCCCAAAGGGATCACCTTGTGACCCGCTGTGTGATGAATCCAAATCATAAGTTGATTCAGCGAGGGATAAAGAAAACCGTGTGAATGAATTGACGATTATCATCTCGCTTAAGAATTATTTTTAGTAACCCCATGCTTCAGCATGGGGTGTAACGCAAACGCAGTTCTCGGGCTTCAGCCCACGAGCCGGTGGCTAAAGCCACAGTGATTTTTGTTTAGCGTTTTCCCCCACGATAAATCGTGGGGTTAGTAGTTTATTTATTTGTCTAACCTCACGATAAATTGTGGGGTTAATAGTTCATTCGTTTGTCAAACCTCATGATAGAATGTGGGGTTAGTTATCTCATTATAATATAAAAGTGTATGTCATACGTTAAAATATGGATTCATGCTGTTTGGGGTACGAAGAACCGTGAACGCATTTTGTCAAAAGAAATCCGCGAACAACTGTTTCAGCACATCCGAAAGAATGCAAGCGAGAAGAAGATTTATGTTGATACGATCAATGGTGAAATGGAACATGTTCATTGTTTAATCTCGCTGAATGCAGATATGTCAATTGCTAAGGCGATACAGCTCATCAAAGGTGAAGCTTCTCATTGGGCGAACACGAACCAACTGATGAGGAGAAAATTAGAATGGGCGGTTGAATATTTTGCAGTTTCCGTTAGTGAGTCAATGGTCGGGAAAGTGCGGGGGTATATACGAAATCAAGAAGAGCATCATAAGCGAACAAGTTTTAGTGATGAGTTCGATGAATTTATAAAAAAATATGGGTTCGAATATCATGGCTAAAAACAAGTCAAGTAACATCTTGGAAAGGACGGATTTTTTTCTTAAACTTGTGCCGCATTCACATGCACCACGGAAAGATGCAGGAGCGGTTTAACTGGCTCGCCTGGAAAGCGGGTGTACCTTAACGGGTACCGAGAGTTCGAATCTCTCTCTTTCCGCTCAACAACAAATCATTACCTTATCAAATTCTCGGAGGCGTTGCTACTTTTGTATTTCTCTCTCTTTTTGGGTAATTTTGTACCGAAAATTCCTCAATATATGCTCGAACAATATCTCCCTATCGGAATCATGTTACTTATCGGCATCGCCTTCGGGTTGGTGATGGGAAAAGTCAATGAATGGTTCGGTCCGAAAAATTCAAATGAAATAAAACTCTCCACGTATGAAAGCGGTATGCCGCCGGTTCGTTCGGCGCATGAACGCATCTCAGTGAAATTCTACATGGTCGCAATGCTCTTCATCATTTTTGATATTGAAGTTGTGTTTCTCTATCCGTGGGCTGTCAACTTCCGTGAACTCGGTTTGTTCGGGTTTATCGAGATGCTTGTGTTTATCGTGATTTTAATGTTGGGCTTTTTATATGTCTGGAAAAAAGGGGCGCTTGAGTGGACAAGTGAGCGGACAAAAAATAACAGTGCAATCCTGAACGAGAAAGTTCTCTGAGAACATGGCTGACTTTTCTGATTTATTAGTATTTACAAAACTTGATGAACTCATCAAGTTTGCACGGAAGAATTCTCTGTGGCCCATGCCGATGGGAATTTCCTGTTGCGCAATTGAAATGATGGCATTCGCCGGACCCCGATTCGATGTTTCCCGTTTCGGTTCGGAAGCGTTTCGTTTTTCTCCCCGCCAAAGTGATTTAATGATTGTCGCCGGAACGGTGACGTATAAAATGTCGCACGTCGTCCGAAAGATTTATGACCAGATGCCCGACCCGAAATGGGTAATCGCAATGGGCGCTTGCACATCTTCCGGCGGAATGTATCGCTCATACTCGGTTGTGCAGGGGATAGACCAGTTTATCCCGGTTGATGTGTATGTCGCAGGTTGCCCGCCTCGCCCCGATAATTTGCTGAAAGGGTTGATGGAAATTCAAAAGAAAATTGCACGAGGCGAAAAGCCGGGACAAAAAGAAAAGATTTACATCGAGGAGACGTTTCAGGTCTGATGAACCAACGCATTGTTGAAAAACTACAATCTCATTTTGCCGATTCGATTGTTTCGGTGAATGAGTTTCGCGAAGAACTTACCATTGTTATTAAGAAAAATGATATTGTGAAGGTCTGTCAATTCCTTCGTGATGATGACGAACTGAAATTCGATTCTCTTCGTGATGTCTGCGGCGCAGATTATTACCGTCCGGAAGGGCGGTTCGAGGTTGTCTATAATCTCTACTCGCTGAAAAATAAATTTCGCATGAGACTCAAAGTCCGCGTAGAAGAAGAGAACGTACACGTTCCAAGCGTTACGTGTGTATGGCAATCGGCAGACTGGGCAGAGCGCGAAGCGTACGACATGTTCGGTATCATCTTCGATAACCATCCCGACTTACGGCGCATTTATATGCCCGAAGGATTTGAGTATCATCCTCTTCGAAAAGAATTTCCGCTCATGGGAATTCCGGGGTCACTACCGTTACCAAGAAAAAATTGATTACTGGGGATTAATTGTCAATAGTGAATGGTCAATTGTCAATAGCCAATAATTATCAGTCATATTGCAACTCCTTCAAACCTGAAACCCCAAATCCGTAACCGCGAACCAAAACTACAAACAAGAAACTAAAAACTCTTTTCGAGACAGAGCAATAAGTAATGAACATCCCCATCACCGAATCTCAACTAAAAATTCTTCGTGCGCTTGAGAATCAGGACACGACAATAACATTCGACGACCCGCTCGAATCGGATATGGTGTTGAACATGGGACCGCAACATCCCGCAACGCATGGTGTGCTTCGTTTGATTATCCGGCTCGATGGAGAAACTGTCGTTGCGGCAGTTCCTGAACTTGGTTACTTACATCGCGGCTACGAGAAACTCGCGGAAAATATGTCGTTCCACGAGTTCATTCCTCACACAGACCGGCTCGATTATCTTTCAACGCTTGCAAATAACGTAGCGTATGTTCTTGCCGTAGAAAAATTGGCAGGCATCGAAGCGCCGAGACGCGCGCAATTCATTCGTGTTATCTGCGCTGAACTTGCTCGCTTGACTTCGCATCTCGTAGCGCTCGGAACGATGGTGATGGATACAGGGGCGGTGACAATTTTGCTTTGGGCATGGCGCGAACGTGAGAAGATTCAGGACATTCAGGATGAACTGACAGGTGTTCGCTTCACAACAAGTTTTACTCGTGTCGGCGGATTGGCTCAGGATATGAGCGATGCTTCGCTTTCGATGATTAAGGATTTCATCCAACAGTTTCCTGAGAAATTAATCGAGTGTGAGAAGTTAGTTCTCAAGAATCGCATCTTCATACAGCGGTGCGAAGGGATTGGCGTTATTTCGAAAGAAGATGCAATAAGTCTTGGGTGGACAGGACCGAATCTTCGTGGGAGCGGCGTTGACCATGACCTGCGTCGAGATAATCCGTATCTCGTTTACAACGAACTTGATTTCCATGTCCCTGTTTATAATGACGGAGACACGCTTGCCCGCTTCTATGTTCGGTTGCAGGAAATGCGCGAGAGTGTGAAAATCATCCAACAGTGTTTGGAGAAAATGCCGCAAGGACCGATTCACGCATCGAACCCGAAGAAAGTTCTTCCGAGAAAAGAAAACATTTATGGCAAGATGGAAGAACTGATTCATGATTTCATGATTGTGAATTTCGGAATCAATCCTCCGGTCGGAGAAGTCTATCATGCAATCGAAGCCTCGAAGGGTGAACTCGGATTTTACATTGTCAGCAAAGGAGAAGGTGTTCCGTGGCGATTGAAAATCCGCTCTCCATCATTTGTTAATCTGCAAGCGATGCCGCTTCTCGTCAAAGGTCATCTCATCTCCGATGTCGTTGCAATCATCGGAAGCATTGACCCGGTGATGGGAGAGGCTGATAAGTGATAGTGAAAAGTTCAAAATTAAAAGTTACAAAATAACACTTTTAATTTTTCACTTTTAATTTTTAATTGATTTATGTTAAGCGAAGAAAATCTTAAAAAAATCGAAGCGTTGAAACCGCGGTTTCAAACGACACAAGCATTAACACTTCCCGTCCTGTGGATGATTCAACAACAACACGGTTGGATTTCCTCCGAAGCGATGCAATATGTTGCGCAGTTGTTAAATGTGCCGGTGAGTCATGTCTATGGCGTGGTTACGTTTTACACGATGTACAACCAAAAGCCGGTCGGGAAATATCATTTACAAGTCTGCACAAATGTTTCCTGCATGTTGAACGGCGGAGGAGAGTTGCGTGACCATGTTTGTAAACGACTTGGAGTGAAACTCGGGGAAACAACATCTGACAACCGTTTTACCGTCACGGAGGTTGAATGTCTCGGTTCGTGCGGCACCGCTCCGATGATGCAAGTGAATGATGACTATTTCGAGAATCTTTCGCTTGAACAGGTAGATGAATTATTGGAGAAACTAAATTGAATCTGGTTAGCGGTTACTGGTTTGTGTTTTGAAAAATAATGAAAATGGTAGGACAGACATTCCAGTCTGTTTCTCCTCAACATGAAAATGAACATGACAGAATTTGAAAAAATAATCCTTACTGAAATTCCCAATCTTCACAAGATTGATGTCTATGAACAACACGGGGGATATTCCGCGCTCCGAAAAGTGCTGGGAATGACTCCCGATGCAGTCATTGATGAAGTGAAGAAATCAAACCTGCGCGGTCGGGGCGGCGCGTGTTTTCCTGCCGGGTTGAAGTGGTCGTTCATGCCGAAAGTTTCTTCGAAGCCAAAATATCTCTGCGCAAACGGAGATGAAAGCGAACCGGGAACATTCAAGGACAGACAAATCTTCGAATACAATCCACATGTGTTTATCGAAGGCGCATTGATTGAGGCGTATGCCATTGGCGCGCAAATGGTGTATGTTTACATCCGCGGCGAATATAAAAAGTGGATTGACCTGCTTCAGGTTGCAATTGATGATGCGTATCAGAAAGGATACATCGGACAGAACATCCTCGGTTCAGGATTCACTACTCATATACAAGTTTATCGTGGTGCAGGCGCGTACATTTGCGGCGAAGAATCTTCTCTGATGAATTCAGTTGAAGGTGGTCGCGGTTACCCGCGAGTGAAGCCGCCGTTTCCTGCACAATCAGGAATGTGGGGTTGTCCGACAACCATCAACAATATTGAAACAATCAGTAACGTTCCTGCGATTATCAATCGCGGGTGGGAATGGTACTCGAAGATTGGCGCACCGAAACATCCTGGTCCGTTATTGTATGGAATTAGTGGGCACGTGAATAAGCCGGGAGTGTTTGAGTTGCCAACCGGAGTTCTTCTCACAGATTTGATTTACAATTACTGCGGTGGAGTGAAAAACGGAAAGAACATCAAAGCAGTTATTCCCGGCGGCTCATCAACGATGTGGTTGCGAGGCGAAGAACTTGAAGGAGTTCGGATGGATGCGGACTCGCTCAAAGCAGTCGGCACTTCGATTGGAACTGCAGGTGTGATTGTGATGGATGAAGATACGGATGTCATTAAAGTTCTGACACGCATTGCACATTTCTATCACCATGAATCGTGCGGACAATGTACGCCCTGCCGCGAAGGAACAGGGTGGATGGAGAAAATTCTCAGGAGATTTCTCGCAGGTGAAGGAACTCTGCAGGATATTGATTTGCTTCTCGATGTTGCGAACAACATTGAAGGAAATACAATCTGCGCTCTCGGCGATGCCGCCGCATGGCCCGTGCAAAGTGTGATTAAAAAATTCAGAGGTGAGTTTGAGAAGAGGGCGAAGAAATCACCAAGCGTTACGCGATATGTGAAGCCGCCGCATTTGGTGGAAGTGACTGCGGTTTAGGGTTTTGTTAATTATACCTGCCTGTTAAAAGTTCTGCTATTCCGAATTTCATGGATGATTTCATCGGCGGTTTCTGTTGATTCCCAAGCGCCATAGGCTTCATAGAAGATCGTATTTCTATCTCTGTTGTATTTCTTGACAGAAAGAGTAAGTTTAGAAATTAGTTCAAGTTTATTGGATGGACTGAGGTTTTCAAGCAAACGCAAGTAACCGTCAATGAGAGTTGTATTGATGTCAATTGCTTTCATTACACCTTTGTATGGAAATTTTACATTGATTCATTTTTTTTGAATCTGTTTCTAAGATAAAAGTATTCACCGGATGAAAAAAATAATCGCGTTCTAATTATTATGTGCCCCCTCCGCAATCCATCTTCGCAACCCGCGCTTCTGGTTATCGTTCAACGGTTGACGATACAATGGCATTTGCTGTCCGTTCGTTCCTTCAACACGCCAGATTAATTTACTGTTTTCCGGGTCGCCGGGAGTGACAATATCAATTCGGTTCATCATGTTTTGGTATGAGTCAAGACTGAAACCTTGTCGGTCAAGAAATGTATCGGGTCCGTGGCATCCGGCAAAGGCACAAGCACGGTCAAATAACGGCTGAACATGCTTACCATAACTCACGTTTGTTTCCGGGAAAACAATCTCGTTCACTTTTTCTTCTGTTGTGTCGTCTTCACAGGCGAGGTTTATTAAACTCCATGAAAAGAGAAGGGAAAGAGCAAGGAAACTTGTAATTTTTCCCTGAGTAAAAATATCTATTAGACGTTTCATTTTTTTATCAATTATACTTTACAACTACAAACGTAATATCATCGTGCTGTTCTGCCGAACCTTGGAAGTGTTGAACAGAACGCATCAACTCATCTTGAAGTTCCGAGGCAGAGCGCTTGCGGTTTGTTTCTACCAAGTTACAAATTGTATCTTCACCGAACAACACTTGTTGTTCGTTCATTGCTTCAGAAAGTCCGTCGGAATAAAAGAAGAACAATGAATCTGCCTCAAGCGGACGTTTCACTTCTTCCAGACTTTGTTCGAAAATCGGTCCTCGTTCCAAGCCAAGCCCGATTCCTTTGGAACTGAGATAATCAAACTTACCGTTTGTGCCGATGATTGCCTTATTGTGTCCTGCGCGGCAAATTTGCACGGTGTTGTTTTCCAAATCAAACAATGCAAGCACCATCGTGATAAACGATTTACGCTCAATTCCTTCATACAGCCGTCGGTTGACATGAATGAGCATATCACGCGGCGACTCGTACATGTGCGATGCAAGTTGTATCATCCCTTGGATCTTTGACATGTACAATGCGGCAGACATTCCTTTGCCGGAAACATCGGCAACGACAACGAGAAGTTTTTTCGGACCGAGTTGAATGTAATCGAAGTAATCGCCTCCGACAGAAAGCGCCGGAAGTGAAAGTCCTGAAATATCGAGCCGTTCGATTTTCGGGCTTCGTTTTGGAAGAAGACTTTGCTGAATCTTTCTCGCGATTTCAAGTTGCTCTTCCATTTTTTGTTTTTCAAGTTCAGAAAGATGAAGACGTCCGTTTTCAATCGCTATCGCCGCCTGACTTGCAACAGTCGAGAGCAAATCAATATCTTCTTGTGAATAGACTTTACCCGACATTTTTGGTCCAACATTGATAGTTCCAATCAATCTATCTTGCAAAAACATCGGAACTGAAAGGACGACACCTGAGTGTAGTATTTTCTCTTTATCTTCATCCGAAAGAGGAACTGAATCGGGTTCTTCTGCCAATAATCCGAATGACTGCGGATGTTTTGTTTTCTTTAGTAACTCGATGAGGCCGTTCTGGCTTTGAATGAACTTCGAGTATTGCTCAGGAATATTTTTGGAGACAGAGGAACATCCTTCTTTTTCATCACATAAGACGACGGAAATCTTCTCGACGTGCATCGTCGTTGAGATTCGATTAACAATTGAGTTCAGGATTTGTTCAAGGTTCATCAGTCGCGGGAGTTCCTGGCTGAATTCAAGCAACGCCTTTTGATAGTTGTAACGCTCCTGATAAAACTTTCTATCCACTAACGCTTGTGTTCGTTTTTTGACCGGTTCAAACACCAACGCAATGGAAATCAGAGCGAGTGCGTTGACGAGTTTGTTTTCCTCCGTTCCCATGAAATAAGTTAATAGACTTCCAACGCCAAACACGATAAAGAGATAAATGGAAGCAAGCGCGGCAGTGACCGTTCCATAAATCAAACTTCGTTTGATAATCAAATCAATGTCCATAAGGCGATAATGGAAAATACTGTAGCCAAATGCAATCGGAACGTTGATGATGAGGATTCCCGGAATAAACATCGCGGGATTGAGGAAAATCAAAAACACATTGACCCGACCGATAATAAAAATGTAGAGGAATGAGGCAATCCCGACGATGGCGGAAAAGAGAATCGGGCGGAGTTCTTTTCGTTTTGATTTATCTACACGGGTGAAATAACTGTGAGCGAAAATCAACAAGCCACCGACATAAAATATATACGGAAAAAGGAATGGTATGAACGCTAATGGATTATTTTGTCCTTGAATAAAGAAGATGCTGATAATCGAAGCAATACTTACAATGTACATTGTCCAATGAATCCATCGTTTTTGAAATTCTTTTCTTTGGACGGGGAAGTAGAAGAAGAATCGTAAAAAGAGCGGTGGCGCGATGATGCGTGCTAATCCGGCAGATAACCCGATGATTGCAGTTTTCGTCCAATGACTTCCGGCAGGAATATCAGGAAAGACTAACGCAAAGAATAACATCGAAGCAAGACTGTAGTTTGCAAACATACGTTGGATTGCGCCTTGTGGTTTGGTGAGCACAACAACATATCCGACAATAAGGAATCCCAGTCCGAGAAAGAAGTTTGCAAAATAAACAATGTTAAATACTTTGAAAATCTGTACTTGAGTTTCAACACGTCCTGTTGTTCGACCGACAAGGTACGTTGCAAAATCTCCTGAAGGGACTTCATTAATTACTGTCTGCATGTTCAGCGCAGAGTTTCCATAGCCCTTCCCATTTATTGCAATCAGCGTGTCACCGTTTTTTATTCCCGCTTTATCAGTGACTCCGCCGGGGACCACATCGGTAATAAGTAAATAGTCTGAATCTTTAATATTTCTCCACGCACACTGGTCGTTGCCGGTAGCATTATAGACCATAATGGAAAGGCAATTCCACACACTCACGGAAAGAACAAGAACCACAAGTATGGTATAGTAAATGCGTCTTCCGCGTGGCGAAAGGGATGATAAAGGATTCTTCATATGTTGTCAAAATAAGAAAGGCGATTTCAAAATCAAAGGAATTTGTTTGTAGATAAAAGTAAACTTTGTATATTCTCAAGCCAAAATATGCAAAATTAAACAACTAATTTTTCCTTTTGCATTTTGAATTTTTCATTTATACGGGGCCGTAGCTCAGCTGGGAGAGCGCCTGAATGGCATTCAGGAGGTCGTGGGTTCGATCCCCATCGGCTCCACTACAAGAAAAATTATTCCTTGGATTTATAGAGAACGTCCCGCTACGGCGGGAAGGTCATGGGCTCTCTCCCCATCGGCTCTACCTAAAAAAGGAAATAATATTTTTCTCTTCATTGAAGAGTGACCCGCTAAGGCGGAAAAGCCGTGAAGTTTTCGGCTACACATTTACTAAGACCATCGGTTTTTACTGATGGTCTTTTTCTTTATCATTAACTTTTAGATTTACTATGGGTGAACGAGTAGAACAATTTAATGCATTCCGTTCGAAAATGAACGAACGGATTTTGAAGGAGGACAACCGCGCAATCAAACGTTTCTTCGGTGTAGATACATTGACATACGAAGAAGGGAAACTCGACATCAAAACAAAAGAGATGCTCGGACTTGTCGCATCGATGGTTCTCCGTTGCGACGATTGTATTTCCTATCATATTCAACGTTGCAAAGAAGAGGGCGTAACGAACGATGAACTTTTTGAAGTGTTCAGTGTCGCGCTCGTCGTCGGAGGTTCAATAGTGATTCCGCATTTGCGGAGAGCCGTCGCATTCCTTGATGAACTTGACGTGAAGTAAATGAACAGCCTCCCCAAGCTGAGTGCGTCGTTGCGGGAACAATTGCTTCTCAGTCTCATTCATTCCACACTCGATTTTTGTTTCGTTACTAATGCGAAACGAACAATTCAATTTGTTAATCCAACTGTTCTGTCAAGAACGGGATTTCAGGAGGATGAATTGCTGGGCAAAAAAGATACAATGCTCTTAAGAAAAGAACACCGAGCCGCGTACACCTCACACGTGTTCAAACATCTAACGGAAACAGGCGAATGGCTGGGCGAACTTTCATTCATTACAAAGCAACATGAGACATTACAATTGATCGCGGCGGTCAGTGCAATGTATGATACGAATGGTAAGTTCGCGGGAAGTATTGTTGTCGGGCATGACATCAAACAAGAAACAATCGCAGAGCAACGCTCATGGAAATCCGATTCGCAGTTGCAGCAGATTTTTAATGCGATGAAGGATGCTGTGTTACTTCTCGATAGGAAAGGGAGAATTGTTATGACGAATGAAGCATTCTGCCGAATGTTCGGTTGCCAGCAAGAAGAATGTGTGGGTATGCAACTGAGCAATTCGTGGCTTGATACATCGGAGCAAAAACATTTGAAGCAGGCATTCAAAATTGTGGAGCGGGAAGGAACGCTTGCCAATTATTTATTGACAGGAACAAAGAGTGATAACGCAAAAATTATTTTGAGTTGTTCTTTTTCTCAGTTGAAAAAAAATACGGGAACAAAAGTTACCTATATCGTTTCGCTCCGAGATGTGACGAACGTTCATTACTCGGATGAACTAAGCAAAACAAATGAACGCTTGGATAGACTCACATCGGAGGTTCACCTAAAAACATCAATGCTTGAGGCGTTGAATGAGATTCACCGTCTCGTACTGAAAAATGCATCGGTTGAAAAAATATTTCGTGCGATTATTGAGAACATAAGAAAAATACTTGTTCACGACCTGGCAGGAATTTATGTATTTCATCCCGACACAAAAGAGTTTGTTCCACATACCATGTCGAAGCAAACAGAATTTTCAAAACTCCTTGCTCAGCTTCCTTTACGATTGGGGGAAGGAATCATCGGCACGGTAGCGAAATCCGGGAAGATGATTCTGGTGAATAATGCGCAAAATGATCCTCGCTCGAAATATCCTCCCGGCATGAAACCGGAAAAAGAGCATTTTATCGCCGCGCCGTTGAAAGACAAAGATTCATTGTATGGAATATTGGTTGTTGCGCGCCACCGAAATCCTGAATTTATCGAGGAGGAAGCACAACTCTTAAAATCCTTTGCTGATGCTACCACAATAGCCCTGGAAAATGTACGCCTCGTACGTCAGACTTGGAGTGAATCAGTGAAGAAACGACTTAGTAAATGAAGTGACGGGCTACGAATACACTTGTAGAAAAAAAGAATCGCTACCAAAGAAACAGTATGGATATTTTTGACTTTTTAGGATTGAATGTGTTACTCGTCGGAGGTGTATTACTTTTTATTATCATCTATCTCATCTTTCTGGTGAAGAAGAAACGAACCGGTTTATTTACACACAAAAAAAAATGAGTACCTCTTTATGATTGTTATGAAGTTCGGTGGGACTTCCACTCAGGATGCAAAAGCGCAATCTAATGTTGCATCAATAATTCACAACCATGTACACCTGTCCCCTGTTGTTGTTATCTCCGCTATTGCAAAGGGAACGAATTATTTAGAACGAGCAGGAAAATTTGCAGAGCAAGGTAATTCTGAAGAAGCAATTGCACTTCTCACGGAATTGTTCGCGCGACACTACCAGATTCTCGAAACAAATGTTCAAGACTCTACTCGGAAAAAAGGAGTGCTGGATGTCATCCAGCATTCATTCAATGAATTGAAAGAACTTGTACGCGGTGTCTCGATTCTCCGCGAACTTACGCCTCGAACACTTGATGCCTTTTATTGTTTTGGTGAACTACTTTCTTCCCGCTTGATTGCCGCAACTTGTCAGGAAAAAGGTATTGATGCAGTTTGGCTGGATACGAAAGAATTTATGGTGACCGAGGCAAACCACAATCGTGCGATGCCTATTATGGAACTTGTACAGGAAAAACTATCCGTAATTGCATTGCCGTTGATTCGGCAAGGAAAAGTAATTGTTACACAAGGATTTATTGGTATTACACAAAACGGTTTTCGTACCACGATGGGGCGGGAGAGTTCTGATTATTCAGCAACAATAATCGGTGCGGCGCTCAACGCGGATGAAATTCAAATCTGGACAGATGTTGATGGAATTTTGACTGCAGACCCGCGTGTTGTTTCATCACCTAAAAAAGTAAAGACAATGTTACCCGAAGAAGCGTTTGAGTTATCCTACTTTGGAGCAAAAGTTTTACATGCGAATTCAATGCTACCCGCGTTGGAAAAAAATATTCCGGTTTCCATCCGTAATTCTATGAATCCCAGCCATGATGGGACGAAAGTGACAACCGGTTCAAACACGAAATCGTGTATAAAATCTATCGCTTACAAGAACAATGTCAGTGTCATAACACTGAGCCCTTACAAGAGATACGGGCAGTTTATTTTTTGGGAACACGTGTATAACATTCTTACCAAATACGATGTAACAGCAAACGTGACAACAACATCAGAATTTAATGTGGCTCTTGCATTAGATTCGAAATATAATCTGACAGCAATAGTACATGAATTATCTTCAGTCGGAAAAATAACAATGTTCGACAGGAAGGGAATCGTGTGTGTCGTAGGATTCGGAATTCAACAAACCCCTGAATTTCTCAGTCGAATATTTGCATCACTTCAAGGAATGAAACTTTCCGTAATTTCGTTCGGCGCTTCTAAGTCAAGCATTACCCTCGTGTTGAATGAACAGGAAGTTGAACATGCCGTTCGTCAACTTCACAGAGAATTTTTTGAAGGAGAGATTGATGTTGAATTGTTTGAGCAAAATCTTCAGGAGTGATTATTATTTTACAAACTAATAAGGACGAGGGAATATGTGAAGTACAGAAGTAATCATTGGCTATCCTACAAAATGCAGAGAACGAAAGAAAATAGGCAAAGATATTTTTCCCTTTTTCATGTTTCCTTTTGCATTGTTTTCAGAAACTCCTATATTTGCTCGCCTTTAATTCCACTTATCATGTCAGGAATCTTCCATGAATCAAAAAATACTTGCAATGTTGTTTGCCATCGTCATGCTCGGCACGTTCTATTTTGTTGTCCGAACGGGGCAGAGGAGCGCTGATATGTTGTTGGTGAATGGCGCAGTTTATACGCTTGATGAACGAAACACAGTGGCTCAAGCAGTTGCTATCAGAGGCGAGCGGATTGTTGCGGTCGGTTCGACCGGCGAGTTGATGAAGCAATTCAAAGGAGTGATGGCGATTGATTTGCAAGGCAAAACTATTATGCCCGGATTGATTGATGGACACGCGCACATTCTCGGTGAAGGGGGACGAATTGTCAATCTCGATTTGCGGGGAACAACTTCTGCCGAACAAATTGCCGACATGGTTGGACGACGTGCGCAGGAAATTCCCGCCGGACAATGGATTATCGGTCGGGGTTGGGACCAAAATGATTGGGATGTGAAAATGTTTCCGAACAAGGAATTGCTTGACAGAGTTGCGCCGAACAATCCCGTGATGCTTCGTCGTGTTGACGGACATGCGGCATGGGTGAACAGCAATGTGCTGACACTTGCAAACATCACCTCAGCAACACAAGATACTGTTGGCGGAAAAATTCATCGCAGTGCGAACGGAGAACCGACAGGAATTTTGATTGATAACGCAATGGATATGATTACGAATGTTGTTCCGCCATTGACCGATGCAGAAGTCGAACAGCGACTTCTTGCCGCACTGAACGAATGTGCAAGTCTCGGCTTGACGCAAGTGCATGACATGGGAGTTGGACTTCAGACAATACGGGTGATGAAGAAAATAATTGATGAAGGAAAATGCCCGATTCGGATTTACGCGCTAATTGATGGCGCGGGGGAAACGTGGAATGAATATCAGAAAAAAGGTCCGGAAATTGGGTACGGAAATTTACTCACCATTCGTGGAATCAAAATGTATATGGATGGCGCTCTTGGTTCACGCGGTGCGGCTTTGCTGGAAGAGTATTCTGATGAACCGGGAAACAGCGGATTGACTGTAACGACAGAAGAACAACTTCGATTAATTTGTCAACAAGCGTACGCGAGAGGATTTCAGGTCTGCACACATGCGATAGGAGACAGAGGAAACAACATAGCGCTGAATGTGTATGAATCTGTGCTGAAGGATTTACCAAAAGAAACTCCGTCGCCGCGATGGCGCATCGAACATTGTCAGGTGCTTTCGCCAACGGATATTCCCCGATTCGCTCAGTTAGGAATTATTCCCTCGATGCAACCAACTCACGCAACATCCGACATGTATTGGGCGGAGGAGCGGCTTGGGGCGGAGCGTGTGAAATATGCATACGCGTGGCGTTCATTGATTCAAGAAGGAAATAAAATCATCGGCGGCTCGGATTTTCCTGTTGAAAGTGTGAATCCGCTTCTCGGCTTCTACGCGGCGGCGACCCGAAGCGATGTGAAAGGTTATCCCGCCGACGGTTGGCATCGTGAACAGAAAATGACTCGTGAAGAAGCGGCTCGAAGTTTCAGTCAGTGGGCAACATTCGGTTCGTTTGAAGAACATCAAAAAGGAACGATTGAAGTTGGTAAACTTGCAGACTTTACAATTCTCTCGAACGACATTATGACCGTTTCGCCTGCAGAGATTCTATCATCGGAAGTGGAGATGACTATTGTGGCGGGGAAGATTGTTTATCAGAAGTAGTTGAGATTTTGAGTAGTTGAGTAGATGAGAAGTTGAGTAGATGAGAGCATAGAGTTTAGAGCGTAGAGCGTAGAGCGGTAAGGTGTGGACTTAATTCAAACCAATGTTCACTCACCACTAACTATTCACCACTCACTAATCACTAATGACGAATGACCTTCCTGCGTATCAAATGTAACTCCGTCAGGCAAGAAAAAACAAAGTAAAAAAACAAAGACGAAATAATTCGAAATTGACAATTCGCAATTCGAAATAGAAAGAAAGAGATGTACAAGAAACGATTATTCACTCCCGGTCCGACGCCGGTTCCTGAGCAGGTGATGCTTGCAATGGCTCAACCGATGATTCATCATCGTCATCCTGAGTTTATCGAGATATTTGACCGTGTAAATGAGAACTTGAAATATTTATTCCAAACGCAACAGATGGTGTACACGCTGACGAGTTCCGGCACAGGAGCGATGGAGGCGGCTGTCTGTAATTTACTTTCACCGAATGACGTTGCGCTGTTTGTGAACGCGGGAAAGTTTGGTGAACGGTGGGGAGAAATTTGTAAAGCATACGGTATTCAAACAGAAGAAATAAAAATCGAGTACGGAAAAGCAGTAACTCCGGATGAAGTCATCAAACGGCTACAGGCACGACCGGAAATAAAAGTTGTGTTTCTCACACATAGCGAAACATCAACCGGCGTTGCGACGGATATTAAAACGATTGCACAAAAAGTTCGTGCAGTTTCCAACGCGTTGATTGTGGTTGATGGAATTACATCCGTCGGCTCGCTCGAAATGCGAATGGACGAATGGGGACTTGATATAGTTCTCACCGGCTCTCAAAAAGGATTGATGATTCCACCCGGACTTGCGTTTATAGCAGTCAGCGAACGGGCGTGGAAATCAATTGAAGAATCGAAGTTGCCGAAATTTTATTTCAGTCTGAAGAAGGCGAAGAAGGCAATCACCGGAGAAGGAACGCCGTGGACTCCCGCTGTTTCTCTCATCATCGGAGTTGATGTTGCACTGCAAATGATTCGCGATGAAGGAATTGAACATGTGTGGGCGCGTCATCAACGACTTGCGAATGCAGTTCGTGATGGTTGCAAGAAACTCGGGCTGAGACTGTTTGCTGAATCTCCATCGAACGCGCTGACATCAGTTTGTTTCCCGGATGGAATTGACGAGAAGCAGTTCACAAAAATCATAAAAGGAAAATACGGTTTCACACTCGCAGGCGGACAGGGTGAGATGAAAGGAAAAATTTTCCGCATTTCTCACCTTGGATATTATGATGATTTCGATGTTCTCTCTGTTATTTCCGCGTTGGAAATGACTTTAAAGGAGATTCGAGCGGTGAGCACTGAGCAGTGAGCGCTGAGTTGTCAATAGTCATTTGTCATTTGTCATTTGTGGATCTTGTGATACCTTAACAAAAATCGAAAAACTCAAAACCCAAACCTCGAACCTCAAACCCGTAACCAAAAGAAACAATGAAAGTCTTAATTTCAGAACCAATAGAAGAAAAGTGTGTAGAAATCCTGAAATCGGAGGGATTTGAAGTTGATTTCAAGCCAACGATGACTGCGGAGGAATTGAAGCAATCTATTGGAAATTATTCGGCGTTGGTAGTACGAAGCGCGACGAAAGTAACTGCCGACGTTCTTGCGAACGCATCAAACATGAAAGTAATCGGACGGGCAGGAACGGGAGTTGATAACATTGACATCAACGCGGCGACGCGAAAAGGAATTATCGTTCTCAATGTTCCGGGCGGTAACACAGTTTCTACTGCTGAGCATACAATTTCTTTGTTGATGGCGATGGCGAGAAATATTCCGCAGGCGCATCAAAGTATGAGAGAAGGAAAATGGGAGCGGAAGAAATATGTCGGTGTTGAGTTATGCGGAAAGACGCTTGGCGTTGTCGGTCTTGGGAAAGTCGGGAAGGAAGTTGCAAGGCGATGTCTCGGTTTCGAGATGAAAGTGATTGCGTTCGACCCTGTTCTCGCCCCCGAAGTCGCGGCGAAAATGGGATTCGAGTTGGTTGACCTCGACCAATTGCTTCGCCGGTCTGATTTCATTACGGTTCATACACCGCTTACCAACGAGACAAGAAATCTAATTGATGTACGCGCATTGGCGATGTGTAAGAAAGGTGTTCGATTTGTCAACTGCGCACGAGGAGGAATCATCAACGAACAGGCGTTGCTTGATGCGTTGAATGTGGGCATCGTTGCAGGCGCCGCGCTCGATGTGTATGAAAAAGAACCGCCGACAGAAAGTCCATTGGTAAAACATCCGCATGTCGTTGTGACTCCGCATCTCGGCGCATCAACAGAAGACGCACAGGAAAAGGTCGCAGTTGAAATTGCGCGGCAAGTTGCCGATGTGTTGAAGGGAAAAGATATTGTCGGAAGCGTGAACGCAGATATATTCCGTCAGGCGATGCGAGTGGAACTTCATCCCTATCTGACACTTGCAGAGAAGATGGGAAAACTGACGGCGCAACTCATGCAGGGAAAACTCTACACACTGAAACTTCAAACCAACGGAACGATGCTGAGTGAATCAAGCACTGCGCTGACTGCGGCAATGTTAAAGGGGTTGCTCGAGACGATGCTTGATGAACCGGTGAATTATCTCAACGCCCCGTTGATTGCAAAAGAACGCGGGTTGAATGTCAATCTCAGTCGGGAAGAAGACCACGAAGTGTATAATCAATTGTTGACCGTTTCTTATGAAACTGATAAGGAAAAGCGAAGTTTTGCCGGAACGGTCTTTGGCAAAAACATCAGAATTGTAAAGATGGATGGATTCTATTTTGAAATCAAGCCGGAAGGGCATCTGTTGATTTACTACAACGAAGACAAGCCCGGTATGTTGGCGGCAGTCGGTTCGATACTTGCCGGCGCAAGCATCAACATCGCAGGAGTTTCGCTCGGAAGATTCGAACAAGGGAAACAAGCGCTGACTATCATGAGTATTGATTCGCCTGTTTCTCAAGTCGTGATGAATCAAATAGCGGGCGTTGATGGAGTTGTTGGTGTGAAGATGGTCTCTCTTTAGTGAGTGGTGATTAGTAAGTGGTGATTTGTATTCTCAAAATTGTGAATGGTGAATTGTGAATAGTGAATTGTCAATAGTGAATTGATAATTATTATTTGAATCGTGAATAAATTTTATCAAATATTGTTATACCTTTGCTTTGGTTATGGTTGTTTCTATGGGTTGATATTTTCGCAGAAGCAATCAGGCGGAGAAAATCTTTTCGAGCGAAAGTTTCAGGATGCGGTTGCTTCGACTGTTGACCCGTCGGGAAATATTTTTGTGCTTGATAAAGGGACGAGCGAAGTATGTAAATTTTCTCCCGAAGGAAAACTCATTCACAAAATTGGCGGGCAGGGATGGAGCAATGATTCTTTCGACGAACCTTCCGATATTTTTACATCAAACGGACTTGATATTTATGTCGCTGATTATGGCAATCATCGCATTCAACGATTTGATAGAAATCTCAATTACGTTTCAACTCTGAGTTTGCGGGATGAAGAAAATCAAAACAGACGATTTGGTTATCCGGCAAGTGTCGCGGTTGATAGATTCGGCGCGCTATACATTATAGACGGAGAAAACATTCGCATCATCAAACTGAAAGGTGATGAAGTTGAAAGAACCTTTGGTGGTATTGATGCAGGGAAAGGACGTTTGCAAAATCCCCGAAAGATGAGAATCTCAGACGATGATAAAGTATATGTTCTTGATGGTAACGCAATCGTTGTGTTTGATATTTTCGGGAATTACGTACTAACGTATCCTGAAAACATGTTTGCTCAACTTCAGGCGATTGGGCTTTGTGAAGAAAATCTTGTTGTGGTTGATAGTTGCAGGCTTAATTTGTTTGGGAAGTTTGAAGTGGACAGTTCGTTAAGCAAAAGTATTAAAAATGTTCTTTGTGAGGCAGTTGAAGCAATTTTTACAAAAAAGAAAGTACTCGTGCTTACTAAACAAGGGTTGTTTGAGTATGAGAGGGAGAAATTGTTCATCGAAGAAAAAGAAAAATAATTTCAACTTTCCACACTTTTCGCTTGACAAATTCTGATGAAACTGCTATCTTTGTCAAAAATTAAATCCAAAATCTAAAACTAATTGGGAGAAATCCAATGTCATATTCATTAAACAGAGCAACACTTATTGGTCACTTAGGAAAAGATCCTGAAGTGAGTTATACAGCGTCGGGAATTGCCGTCGCTAAGTTTTCTATCGCAACGAACGAGCGATGGAAAGATGAAAGTGGAAATCTTCAGGAAAAAACTGAATGGCACAACATCGTCGCATGGCGGAAACTTGCAGAGATTTGTGGGCAATATCTGAAGAAAGGGAGTAAGATTTTTCTTGAAGGGAAAATTCAAACACGTTCGTGGGATGATAAAAATACAGGCATAAAACGTTACACGACAGAAATTGTTGCTGATAACTTGATTATGCTTGATTCGAAAGGTGGAGAATCCGGAAGCGGAGTTTCAACTCCAACACCGCCGCCACTTGATGATAATTACGCTCCACCACCATCGGTAAAAGATGATTTACCATTCTAATTATCTTTCATAATTATTGAAACGCGTACCGTGCGCAAAGACTTGCTTTCACGGTACGCGTTTTTATTTCTGTTCGATTCAAAACTATGATTCAAAAATTTTTCCTTTGTTTGACTCTCGCTGGAATCTTTTCGTTAAACATGTACGCCGCGGTGAGAGGGAAACATACGATGGTTGTTTCCGCAAATCAACACTCATCGGAAGCGGGGATTGAAATATTGAAACGAGGAGGAAATGCAATTGACGCGGCAGTCGCTGTTGGGTACGCGCTTGCAGTAACGTTCCCTGAAGCAGGGAATATTGGCGGCGGAGGATTCATGCTCATCAGGACGAAAGATGGAAATGCGACCGTGATAGATTTCAGGGAGACTGCACCTGCAAAATCTACTCGTAATATGTTTCTTGATGATTCTGGAAATGTTTCTGATAAAAGTATCAACGGGCATCTTTCTGTTGGTGTGCCGGGAACAGTTGCCGGATTTTCCAAAGCGTTGGAATTGTTCGGCAAGAAAAAACTGAAGGATGTTATCATGCCGGCAATCAAACTTGCGGAGCGAGGGTTTGTTGTTGACCGACGACTTGAATCAAACTTAGAATGGTACAAAGATGCGATGCTTCAATTTCCCCCGACTGCAAAAGTGTTTGCACCAAAGGGAACATTGCTGATGGAAGGAGATACATTTCGTCAGCCGGAATTAGCAGCGACGTTGAAACGCATTCAGAAGTTCGGGAGCGATGAATTCTACAAAGGGAAAACAGCAAAGTTGCTTGTTGAAGAAATGAAGCGAGGCGGTGGAATTATCACGCTGGAAGATTTGAAAAACTATAAAGTGGAAATTCGTCAGCCAGTGGAAGGAATGTATCGCGGGTACAAAATTCTCTCGGTGCCGCCGCCAAGTTCCGGCGGAATTGCTTTGATACAGATGTTGAACATCTTGGAAGGATTTACACTAGATTCGACAGAGTTTCATTCTTCCCGTTCCGTTCATTTGATGACGGAATCAATGAAGCGCGCCTTTGCCGACCGGTACGAATTTGCCTCTGACCCGCTTTTCGTTTCTGTTCCCACCGACCGACTTCTTTCGCAACTCTATCTTTCTCAATTGAAATTTGATATTGATTCAATCAATGCAACTCCTGCTGAAAAAATCAAACATGGAATTTTTCAAACAAAAGAAAGTGATAACACGACGCACTACGTTGTGGCAGATGAAGAAGGAAATGTCGTGAGCGTAACCTACACGCAGAACGATTTATTCGGAAGCAAAGTAACGGTTGCCGGTGCGGGTTTCTTGTTGAATGACATCATGGATGATTTTACAGCAAAACCGGGAGTTGCAAATTTGTACGGACTTGTCGGAACGGAAAAGAATGCAATCGAACCGGGAAAGCGACCGGTAAGCGCTATGGCGCCAACAATTGTTGTGAAGGACAGCCTACCGTTTCTTGCACTCGGCGCTCGGGGCGGACCGAGAATCATAACATCTGTCTTTCAAACAATCGTGAACGTGATTGATTTTAAGATGAGCGTCGAGCGTGCAGTGAACGAGTCGCGCTTTCATCATCAACTGTATCCTGATTCTTTGATGCTTGAACCGTATGCTCTTCCGAATGATGTCATTGCAAATCTTCGAGCGAAAGGACACAACATGATGTTTCCACCTTATTCATTAGCACAAGTTGAGGCGTTGTTTCGTGACCCGCTCACCGGTTGGTATTGGAGCGGAGCCGACAGAAGAGAAGGAGGAGTTGCACTCGGGTACTGAGATTTTGTCCCAACCATTCCACACCTTCCTGCCCTAATCATAAACTTGTGTGACATGAATTCCACACAGAAAAAAAAGTCTTTCTACAAATCTATTAATTGTCTTGATTATGTGTTTATGTTTCCAACGTTTTATTGGCACAGCCTTTGAAATGTTTTAGCGAAACAAAGATGTTCTGTATATTTTCATGGGACGTCTTTTGTTCATCAGTTGTAGTTCAAAATAAAAGAAGTTCTTTTTATCAGTTACGGGTTTTAGTGATGCTTTCTCATCTACAGTTCAATTTTGGAAGAAGCGCATTGGTTGCGGTTCTTCTCTTCACAATCAGTTTTTCTCTCCATTCGCAGTCGTGGACAGGAAGCGGACCTAATCATAAAAATATTCGGGCAGTTGCTCAATCTCCGGTGAGCGGAAATATTCTTTTTGCCGCGGCGTTTGGTTCGGGCGTGTATAAAAGCACGGACGGAGGCGCGTCATGGTTCAACCGCTCTCAGGGAATTATCAACACGTATGCTCGTTCAATACTCGCTATTTCCGATAACGATGTGTTTGTCGGAACAAACGATGGCGTGTTCAAATCAACAAACGGCGGTACTTCTTGGACGCTTGCCGTTACAACTCCTAATTCAGTCAGAGATATCGCGTATGATGTTTCAACAGGATTTTTGTACGCGGCAACGTATGGTGCGAATCTTTATAAATCAACCAACCTTGGAACGACATGGACAAATCATGTGGTGACCGACCCTGTTTCTGGAATGACAATGACGCACTTACGTGCAGTCGAGGTTTACGCACCTGATTCAATCTATGTTGGGGGTTCGATTCTTGATGTTGCTTCCGGCGGCGCGTTGTTCAAAAGTTCAGATGGTGGAGTAACATGGGCGCAAGTGCAACGAAACATCGGTATCAGAAGTACCGTCATGTCCATTGCGCTTTCACGAAATTATCCTGACTATAGTCTCATCATCGGTACTGCATCGAAAGGTGTTTACAAATCTGTAAACTACGGGTTGAACTGGACAGAGATTAACGGCGGCGGGACAACGAACCCGATGACCGATAAAAATACAAGTGCTGTTGCTTTTGGAACAGCATTCAGATATGCGGGAACTGATTCGGCAGGTGATTTTTATCGTCGTTCGCTCGGCGATGTAACAGATGGGTGGCCCAAAGGAACGGGGCTTCCGGGAATTCAGGCAATCATCAACGACATTCATCTTGATAATGTTGATGAATCCAAACTGTTGCTCGCTACTGAAGGAATGGGAGTTTATGGAAGCGTTGACTCAGGAAAGACATGGCAACCGCGAAACACCGGAATGATGGGTGTCTCTGCCCGCGATATTAAAGTTATTACAAATGGAAATGTCGTGCTCGCAAATGGTTTCGGCGATGGGATTTGGCTTTCATCAAATCACGCAACGACGTGGAATACGGCAACAACGTTGACAAGTTCTAACTCGGTTACATCGCTTACAACGACAAATAATGTTTCGATTCTGTACGCAGGTATTTATGGAACCGGAGTGTTCAAGACAACGGATGGAGGAGCGAACTGGGTTGTTTCAGATTCGACAGTCATCAATAAATATATTCGTGCAGTTGTTGCTCATCCTACCAATGCGAGTATTGCGTATGCCGGAACCGGAAACGGCGTGTTCAAAACAACGAACGGCGGCACATCGTGGGTGGCATCGAATAACGGAATCCCGTTCAGCACTTCGATTCGTTCGATTGCGATTGACAAAGCGAATCCGAATGTCATTTACGCAGGAACAGATTTAAATTATCTCTACAAAACATCTGACGGCGGAAGCAATTGGACAAACATCACCAATGCAAATGGATTTTTATTGCAAGATAGTTTTATCAGAACAATTACTGTTGATGCCGGAAATTCAAATATCGTGTATGTCGGTTCGGATAGCGGACGGGTGTATAAGAGTTTCAATGCCGGCGCAAGTTGGACATTACTTTCAAAGATTGCTTCAGTTAATTCGGTTCGTTCGATAGTTCGACATCCAACTGACAGAAGAGTTGTGTTTGCTGCAACGTTCGGAAGCGGTGTGTTTGTCAGCGCTGATAGCGGAAGCCATTGGTTGCCGATGAACGATGGACTTTCGGATTTAGAAATTTATGTTCTTGAGTGTGACAATGCGAATCCAATCAATGTGTATGTTGGAACCGGTTCGACCGGAGTATTTCATACGACCTACTCGTTTGTGAATCAAGCGCCTGTCTTATCAGCGATTGGAAATCAATCACTTCTTGTAACTCAAACTCTTTCATTGAACATTGCATCTGCAGATGGAAACGGAACAATGCCGTCTCTCACGGTTTCGGGATTGCCTTCCGGTGCGACATTTACTGATAGCGGAAATGGTAACGGTTCTTTTCAATGGACGCCGACGTATGCGCAAAACGGAACATACAATCTGACGTTTAAAGCATCTGACGGTTCGCTCGTTGATTCTGAAAAAATTGTAATTACAGTTACAAATCGTCCTCCGGTTTTAACGGCGATTGGAAATAAGTCACTTGTGTTTAACCAATCGCTATCGTTCGGAGTCAGCGCTAATGACCCGGATTTACTGACTCCGACGTTTACACTCCTCAATAAACCCTCCTCCGCTTCCTTTGTTGATAACGGAAACGGGACCGGAAGTTTTTCATGGTCGCCGACGTACTCGGACATTGGAAATTATTTCCTTCTCTTCATTGCTTCGGATGGAGTAATGGCAGACAGTGAAGCCGTTACCGTCACTGTGTTAGATACAACCGGTTCAATTATTACAAATATTTCTGTTGAGGATGGATGGAATCTCGCGTCCGTTCCGGTCGGATTAAATGATATGCGGAAGAATTCAATTTTTCCATCAGCGGCTTCCCAAGCGTTCGCTTATGAGAGCGGTTACATATCCAAAGATACATTGCAAAGTGGCGCAGGGTATTGGATGAAGTTTTCAGGCAATCAGCAACTACCGCTTGGTGGCGCTGTGATAAATTCTGATACGATTGATGTCAATGCGCGATGGAATTTAATCGGTGGAATTTCTACTCCTTTGTTGATTGCTCAAGTCGTTCCTGTCGCGCCTTCTTCGATTGTTTCAAGTTTTTATGGTTTCTCACAATCAGCAGGATATTTTTCAGAAGATACGTTGAAGCCCGGCAAAGCATATTGGGTGAAACTTGACCAAAGCGGACAACTCATTTTGGGAAATACTCTTCTTGGAAAGAACAATCCACGAGGAACTGAATCAGACAATAAGCAAGAAGAATCGTTAGTATTACAATTTACCGATGCAAAAGGAAGGAAACGGAACTTAGCATTGGGCACAAATCCAGCGTTGTTCAATTCGAGTAACGAACTCCCGCCCGTTCCTCCGAGCGGAGTATTTGATGTTCGGTTTGCATCGCAACGTTCTTTGGAAATTATCAATCCGACGAATAATCAAACAAACGAATTTTCTCTTCACATCCGAGGAGCGGAATATCCTGTAACTTTATCATGGAAAGGAAGCGCAACGTTCATGAACTCTACTCTATCATTTCGGGGAATTACGAACACTCAACCACTCAATCTCCGGTCTGATGGATTTGTCACGTTACAATCGGATCCGGAAAAGGCGTTGAAATTATTCATCGGGACAAAGGAAGCGATTCAACATCCAACCACATTTTTGTTGAGTCAAAATTATCCGAATCCGTTCAACCCGACGACAACGATACAGTACAATCTTCCGCAAGATGCGCTGGTGTACATGACGGTGCATAATATCCTCGGAGAAGAAGTAGGACAACTCGTTCAGCAGAAACTGACAGCTGGAGTACACACACAAACCTTCGATGCAAAGTCACTGCCGAGTGGTGTGTATTTTTACCGGCTTCATGCGTTTGATGTTGAAAGCGGATTTTTACTGTTCAGAGATTCAAAACAATTAACCTTAGTAAAGTAATACACCAATGATTGCAGTCGGCTTACTCATCGTTCTCCTTGCGGTGTACGGATTCTGGGAGTTCCGTCGTCATCAGCAAAACATTGATAAAGTTCCGATTCGGATTCTTATCAATGGAACGCGCGGCAAATCATCTGTTACACGATTGATTACCGGTGGTTTGCAGGCAGGTGGATTACGAACGCTCGGAAAAACAACCGGAACCAAACCGCGGTACATTTACCCCGACGGAACGGAAATTCCTATCGAACGAGTCGGACGAGCGAACATCATCGAACAACTGAAAGTATTTCGCAAAGCTGTTGCGATGGATGTGGATGCGCTTGTCGTCGAATGTATGGCGGTGCTACCTCCGAATCAAATCATTATGGAAAAGCAAATGGTGCGTTCAACAGTCGGAGTGATTACGAATGCGCGTGCCGACCATTTGGATGAAATGGGACCGACGGTAGAAGATGTTGCACGTTCGCTTTCACAGACGACGCCGACGAATAGTGTGTTGTTCACTGCAGAAGAAACATATTTTCCTGTTATGTGTACGGTCGCAGAAGAACGAAACAGCAAAGCAGTCCGAACGGTCAGCGCCGATGTTACGGATACGATGATGCAAGGCTTTTCCTATCTTGAACACAAAGACAACGTTGCGCTGGCGCTTGCTGTCTGCGAACATCTTAGCGTTCCACGCGGGCAAGCGTTATTGGGAATGCAGCGTGCGATTCCTGACCCCGGCGTTCTCAGAATATTCAAAGTGCATTACTACGAAAAAGAAATCGAGTTTGTCAACGGTTTCGCGGCAAACGACCCGGACTCGTATGTTGTTATTTGGGAAATGTTGAAGAGTTTCTTTTCAGAAGACAAGAAAGTTATTGTCATCGTCAACAGTCGGCAGGACAGAGTTCAGCGCACGGAAGCGCTCGCGGAATTAATCACATTCAGAATTCGCGCCGACCATTTTATTCTGGCAGGAGAATCCACAACGGTGCTGTACAATCGTGCGCTCGCTCTGGATATTCCTAAATCAAAAATTGCAGACAAAGGCGGTGACTCTGCCGAGGAAATTTTTCAATACGTGGCATCACTAACGCCGCGTAAATCAATAGTTATCGGAATCGGCAATATAGTCGGTTTCGGAGAAGAAATCGTTATGAACTTTACTAACCGAGGGAAAGAAATTGCTTACTGAATCTGCTCGCGAAATAGTATTCCAATCCATTGGTATAGGATTGGTCTTAAGTCTGGTGTTCTCGGAAACACTTGGCATTGCCGCCGGCGGCATGGTCGTGCCGGGATACATCGCTCTGATGATTCATCATCCGTTGAGAATTGTCGGAACAATTCTTGTCAGTTTGATTACATTCTTCACGCTGAAGTTTTTTTCAAACTACATGTTTATCTATGGTCGCCGAAGAATCGTGATGGTGATTCTGCTGGGATTTCTTTTCGGTTGGTTGTCGCGAGAGCTGTTAATCATCCAAACAAATTTCATGTCGTTTGAACTGCACACCATCGGCTTGATTATTCCCGGGCTGATTGCCAACTGGATGGAACGTCAGGGCGTCATCAAAACAATTTCGACAATGTTGATTGTGGCAGTGTTCATTCGGTTAGTGTTGATGATTACAACCGGCGGAGAAGTTTTTTTATATGAGGAATGGGTAATATGAAATGGAAAGATGGAAAAGCAAGTGAAGTGATGCTTGCCGGGCTTGCGTTATTTTCTCTGTTGATTTTTTATCTCGCAGAGCAAACGGCACAGTTGGAACGTCAACCGCATTTCGATAAGAAACTGCAAGCGGCGAAACTTTCGCTTGTCGCGCGTGAAGCAATCAAAAGTTATTCACAAACGCTCGGAATTAAAGTTGATATTCAGAACGACCCATACCGAACAGGAATCATCGGGCAGGAACGAACACCGATTACTTCCGACCGGGGAATTGTGACATCAAAAATTCTCACAACAAATCCGAACTATGCGGCGGCATTTGTTGATATGCTCATCAAAGCAAAAGTGAAAAAAGGAAGCACGATTGCAGTTGGTATGACCGGCTCATTTCCCGGCTGGAACATTTCATTTCTTGCCGCGTGCGCAGCGTTAGAATTGAAACCAATCATCATTACGTCAGTCGGTTCATCCGATTGGGGAGCGAATCTACCCGCGTTAACTTGGCTCGATATGGAACGAGTATTAAACGAACGGGGAATTCTCTCCTTCAAATCTTCTGCAGCATCGGTTGGAGGCGGTGCGGATAACGGGCGAGGTCTTTCACCCGAAGGGCGCGAACTTATCGTTGATGCAATCAGGAGAAACAATGTACACTTGCTTGATGAGGCGACATTAGAAAACAACATTGTGAAACGTATGGCGATGTATGATACGCTCAGCAAAGGACAAGCGATTGCCGGGTATGTGAATATCGGTGGCGGGGTTGCATCCATCGGCGGTTCACAAAACGCACGTCTTGTTCCTCCGGGTATGACACAGCATCTTGCAATAAAAAACTTTCCCGTTCGCGCAGTTATCGTTCGAATGGCTGAGCATGGAATTCCGGTCATTAATTTATTGCAGGTAGAAAAAATTGCCGAGCGGTACGACTTACCTCTGGAAATTGTAGAGAAGGAACCGGAGTTCGGGGAAGGCTCGCTTTTTTTTAAACACAGATATTCGATTACGAACACTGTAATATTGACTATATTTCTTTTGATTGTGTTATTTGTTTTTATTCGCATTGATGTCAAACACTATTTATTAAAACGAACAGCAGTCAAACAAACGAATCCGGAAACTGTATGAACACGAACAAATATTTTTTTATTTTTCTTCTCTTCCTTGTTGCTACGTTGCAAGGATATGCAGCAAAGACAATTACGGTGCGACCGCTTCACGGTGAAAGTGTGAAATTGATGATGAGCGGAAAAGAACGAACGTATTACCGTCTGACAAAATCGAACACCATTACGATTGAAGTTGATGGACCGGGAAAGTTGAAAGTTTTGAACCGGCTTGCATTTGCAAAATCAAGCAACGCCTCTGAACGGTTCACTGTGCGTGCGCTCGAAGGTTCGGAAGAAGTGAAAGTATTTTCCACGCAGACGGAAAAATCAACTATCCCGTACAAGAACAGTGATTTAGTTTCCGGCAAGAATAGAAAATTCACCATTAATGTGCCGGAAGGAACACACACGTATGTCTTTCGCTTGGATGAACCGGTTGCAGGAGAAGCCGCACTGAAGTTTTATTACACGCCATCAAAAATTAAAAAGAAACTTGTTACTATCGAAGCGCTCTCGTACGAGAAAGTTGTTACAGCGGTGGTGAAGGAAAAACTGATTACATACTACATTCACTCGAACAATCACAACGTAAAAGTTCGTGTAGTTGGTCCGACAAGAATGAAAATCAGCGCACGGTTGTGCTACGATGAGAAGATGAAAGGCGGGCAAAAATTTACCGTGACGATGTGGGAAGGGGAGAAGAAAGTGTTGACAAAACCGCTTTCGACGACGAAATCGGTCGGCGTAATATTTCAGGAACTGAAAGATGTCATTCCCGGAAAAGCGAATTCGTTCTACTTCGATGTGCCGGATGGAGAACATACATACAAGTTTAAGTTGGATGAATCTCTTGCGCAGGCAGTCGGGTTAAAGTTTTCCATTCCACAATCGGATTTGGATAATGAAGAATAAGTTTGCAGTTGCGTTTTCATTCATCATTGTTCTTTCATTTTTCGGTGTTGCACAGGAGGAGGATTCGTTGGGAGTAGAAAGCAGAATCTCCGGTGCTCTCGGAGTGACGCAGTATTATAACGACAATATTCTTGATTACTCTGCGAAAGATTTGTCGAAGTTTAACAACTTTGAAACTGAATACCGTGCCGCACTTGACACAAGTGCTCGAAATGCACGATTGTTAAAACAAAAATTCTCCATTGATAAACAAGACGATGCTATTACTGCGCTTCGCATACGGGGCGGAATTTCTACAGAGTTTATCACAAACAATCCGACTACATTCCGTTTCAGGATGGCGCGTTCGCTCTATGCACATAGCCCTATCAAAAATTATACTTCATTCGGCTTCGAGGCGCGACAGCGATTCCTGAAGAAATATTATTTCTCATTCGGTTACTCTCAACTTCCTGAATATTATCTCAGGAATCTTCAGTACAAAGATTACAGTTATCCCAAATCTTCGATTAACTATGTGAAAAATGTTCAGGCATCGCTGAAGAAGAATTCGCTTGAGTTTGAAATCGGCGGGAATCTTACATCGAAATTGTTTTCCTCGCTTCAGTTTGATATTGAACAGACATCGTACAACCGGGAGTTTGAAGAACGCAACAGCACAACAAACGTTTTTGCGCTCGATGGAAGTTACAAACTGACGAGAGCGATGAAACTCAATCTCGATTACACATATTCCAATGCCAAAGCGGACGGTAGCGACAATCCGGACACAAACATTGCCGACGTTACCAACTATTCACATCGTTTCAATGCCGGAGCGGAAGTGGAGTTGAAACGGGCAACAAAACTACCCCTCCAATGGAAATTTGTTGTTGTGTACGAATCTCAATCCTACACTTCGGAAAAGCCAACCGATAAATTTCATCTCGGAAGGAAAGACAATTTCTACAAAATTTTTACCGAGATCGAATACACGGTGTTGAAAAATATCAACCTCTCGTTAAACTATTTTTGGGAAGAAAACACAACCAACCTCGAAGAGACAAGCGACGCGGGAAGTTACCAATCGCATCAGGTGGGGTTAGGGGTTGAGTACTTGTTCAGATTTTAGACCGCTTCGTTTGTTAAGAGAGAACAATGATAGTGGTAAGTTGGGGAGTGAGATTTACGATTCAACATTCAAGATTCAAGGTCAAGATTCAAGATTCATGATTCAGGGTTTATATGTTAAAATTGTTTTTATCTTCATGAATTAGTACAATGCAAATAAAAAGGAATTCCATTGCCAAGAGTAAGCGAATTTTTCGGCGTAATAATTACGATGTATTTCAATGACCATGGACCGCCGCATTTTCATGCACGATATGGTGATGATGAAGCGAAGATTTCGATTGAACGATTGGAAGTCGTGAAAGGTAAACTACCAAGAAGGGCGTTATCGCTTGTTCTTGAGTGGGCTTTTGAACACAGAAACGAATTGTTGAGAAACTGGAATGTAGTTCAGAGTGGAAATCCTGCAACACCCATTAAACCTCTTAGATAAAATTGAAATTATGATTCGCATACAAAATGTAAAGGTTCTTAGTAACTATCGCGTTGAATTAGAATTGACCAACGGAAGAAAAAAAACTATTGACCTTGAACCATTCTTACACGGACCTATATTTGAGGAGATAAAAAATAATCCCAAGTACTTTCGCACTGTCAGAGTAGATAAAGAGTTAGGCACAATTGTCTGGGAAAACGGCGCGGATATTGACCCTGATGTACTGATTGAAGATTTAACTCCTGCATGGATGGAGAACAATTATGCTTATCGAAAAACTTCGGCAAAAGCAGTTGCAGTTATGGAAGGGAAGAGGAAGTATTCTGTTAAGAAAAAGAAATGAGTTGCAGTTGTTTCTGTGTTAGTAAATTCTTACACAGCGAAAAATAATGCAATGATATGAATTCGATAGTTCTTACAATTCTTTCCCTGTATATGTCTTTTGCAACGTCAACATCAATTCTTCAAACCTGTATCCCACCTTCTCCGCCTGATCTCTTACAACAGTAGTTTCTTCAAACAATGTTTGCAATACTTCTTTGGGGGGAGAAGAAGCTTCTTTCTGAGCAATCAAGGTCACTGCTTCTGTAATCATCAACCAATCCAGTAATTCCTCAAATTTTTCTTTACTAAAGTACAACTCATCCTGCCATTGATTGATGCCAATGAATTGCTCGGCGAGAGGTTCATCGAATAATTTTGTGAGTCGCGTGGTGAACGATGGTTCTTGTTTCTTCGAGAACGCGACGAGCAATTTTACAAGTTCGCACTCTCTGAATGAGTTTTGTGTTTCAAGTTTAGAAAATGCCTGCGTGAAGATTCGCTCCATTTTCCAATCATTGATGATGTCAGATTCGGTTGCGCGTAGCGAGGTAAGATGATGCAGGCACATCCAACTGATTCCGACATGCCAACCGCGATGTTCCGCTTCGCCCGAAGTTGCAAGGCGTTGTTTGACTGATGCTTTCAAGGTCTCAGGAACTACCGATTTCTTTGAAGGTTTTGTTTCGTCGAACGTCAGTTCCAGCAACGAAGCATACATTGAATCCAACAGTTCGAGCCGATTTTCTTTTTGAGTGAATTTTCTGTCAAACGTTCTTGCTACGTTGAGCATCTCATTGAAATTGTTTTGTAACAGTCTGAGCGATTTAACAGATGCCTTACGTTTTTTCCTTCCAACGTGTAACGTCGCAAGCGTTTGTTCCGTCAACAAATTTTTGATGAGGTGATGGAGCGGTTCAAGTCGGAGATGCGCCAACTCTTCTTCGATAGATGGAACGCCGTTCCCGTTCAATCGTTCTGCAAGTTGATGATACGGCTTTTCCTCTGATGCAAAATCTTCTTTGAAATTCAGGAAGACATGAACTTTGAATCCATCCAGACGGAATGAAATGCCTTGCTCATACATTTCTCTTGTGGGACGAAGATATTCAAACTTCGATATTTCATCTTTGAGGATGATGAACGAATCGGGATTGAATGAAAGTTGAAGCGCGTCGGTGAGATTTGTTTGCTTCATTGTTCCGTCCACAAGTTGCGGGGCGGCAGTGATGCTTACTGTTCCGCTTGCACGTTCGTACGCGTTGTTGTAAATAACTAACGCACGCTCGTTTCCGAAACGATTGCTGAAGACAAACACATCATCATTCAGCGAACCATCATCATTGAAGAAATCGAACAACTGAAAATTCTCCACCTCGGCAAAGAGGTAACGCTTTTTCAAAAGCGGGAAAATTTCCTGTTCATGCCGCCAGATAAGATGCCCGTCAGGGAATTCGTCGTGATACGCGCGGCGATATTCCATTCCGTACTTTTCCGTGAAGCCCTCGATTTGCCCGTGACCGAACATCGGCAAGCCGGGGAGCGTAATCATCATGATGCAGACGCCGAAATATTTGTCGTGACTTCCGAATTGTGCAATCGCTGTCTCCTCGTCGGGATTGCTCATGAAGTTGACATGCCGCTTCAAAATCTGCGGATTGAACTCCATGACATTTTTTATTGACTGCTTGAAGTTCGCGTTCTCTTCTTTCTTCAACATGTGCATGAACGCGCTGTTATAGACGCGGTGCATTCCCAGCGTGCGGACAAAATATCCTTCCATCAACCAGAATGCTTCTGCGAGGAGAAGCGTGTCGGGAACTTCCTGCTGAACGCGGTCAACAACTTCGCGCCAGAACTCGATTGGCATCAACGAATCGAATTGTTCTTTTGTCAAACCGAACATTGCGCGTGAAGGAACTGCTCCGCCCGTTCCCGGTTGCGGAAACCACAATCGTTGGAAATGTTTTTTCGCCAGCACCATCGCCGCGTCAAAACGGATGACAGGAAACATTCTTGCAACGTGAAGAATAGTTTGAATGACTGCTTCACGAACTTCCGCTTTCAGGAAATTCAACTGTGCGGTATCGTTCCACGGCATGTTGGTTCCATCGTTGCCGTGATACATATATTTCACATCTCCCGTAAATCTATCAACGCGCTTGAACACAACTGCGGCATCGCTGCGTCGCCAATAACCGTCTTCAAGAAAAATTCCGACACGAACATTGTGGCTTAAGTCGGGACCGTTGAACGAATAATTCGGATACGGCGGAAAATCCGTTTGCACAAACCAGTCGGGATGATGAATCACCCAATCGGAATCCATTCCCATGTGGTTCGGAACCATGTCGCACGCCAACCGGATGCCGCGATGTTTTGCCCGCTCACGAAGATTCAGATACGCTTTGTAGCCGCCGAGTTCGTCGCTGACGTTGTAGTTTTCCAGTGAATACGCGGAGGCTTCCGCATCAATATTTCCGTGCAGATGTTTGATGCGTTTTGAAGCGGCGCTCCGGTTCCAGATGCCAATCAGCCACAAGCCGGTGATGCCGTACGAGGAAAGCCGGTCGAGTTCTTCATCAGGTATTTCATCGAGCCGCGTGATGGTGCGCGAATATTTTTTGCTGAGTTGATTGAGCCAGACAAATGCATTCTTTGCTATCAAAATGAGGCGCGGCATCCAACTCAAATCGGGAGAAAATTTTTCCGGCTCCGCTTCAACTATTTCTGTTTTGAATTCAGGAACGGGCGGAGATTCCTTCTCCGTAAATCCGGTAGGGAAGAAAGGCGTTTCAATTGTAGGTGTGATGGTTCGTTCCGCTTCTGCCTGTTGCTTGAAGAGAAAATATTTTCCTTCTTCTTTGATGAAATCAATCGCCTGAAGCAAGGAAAAGTTGAATCGAAGTTTCGGAGAGAACGACTGCCAGCGCGACTGAAGAAACGCAAGCTGATCCATGATGGAATCGGGAGAGCGTTTGATTGGTTCGAGCAACAATTGAAACAGCGGCAGTTCTTCGGAAGCGAATGTCGGTTGTTTCTCAAAAAATTGTTCGATGAGTTTGATTGCCTGAACGTAGGAACTTTGGTTTGCTATTTCAGAATCATCAATCAATTCCCGGACAGAACGGAGCGAAGGATTTTGGTTTTGAAGATAAATGAGGAGCAATTCTTCAAGCATGATATGCTTGTTCGACATCGAACCGGAAAACCCGTCGAGATATTCTTTCGGCGTTTGGTGGCTTTGAAAGACCGGAAGGGGTGGGAATACCTTCGTGACTGTTTGAAGAAGTTTGGCAACAGCATCTTCACCAAGATGTGAGGTCAGAAACTGCTCGCACTTCAAGAACACATCGGGGTTCACCTCTTCACGATAGACTTCCAATAATTGGTGAATCGTTTCGTGGAGCAAACCCATCGCATTGATGTGCGCGGGAGTAACAAATGATTGCTCTTCTGTTCTTGCTTGATTGATTTGTTCGGCGAAGGATTGTGCCGCCTGAAAATTTGCAAAGACAACATTGCCGCGAGTTGAAAAGAACGAATCGGCAAACGCGAACTTGACTCGTGCCGCGCGGTTGATATGAAATTCAAAGAGTGGTTTCATGCGTGTCAAAAGTAAGGAATGTTGACTGACAAAACAAGAAGAATTAACGGATGTATGGAGTTCGGGAGTAATGGAGTATTGGAGTATAAAGACGGACCAACTCTTTCATTCCATAACTCCACGCTCCATTACTCCATTGTTCCACCAATCCGGTTTTCCATACGCCAGTACGGATTGTTGGCAATAACAAGCGGCTCTGTTGGCACACCGGAAGGGAGCGTAGAGCATGACGAACAATGGCGGTGTGCGTCTGAATGAGTTTTGGGGCTTGACCAATGCCTTGGTCGGTACGCCGGTAGGGTTGGTTGGACATGACCGGTGCCTTCGGCGTACGCCGGAAGGGTTGGTCGGGCATAACTAGTGCCTTCGGCGTACGCCGGTAGGGCTGGTTGGGCATAACTAGTGCCTTCGGCGTGCGCCGGTAGGGCTGGTTGGGCATGACCAGTGCCTTCGGCGTACGCCGGAGGCATTGGTTGGAACCAACGAAGGCATCCGGCGTAGAACGAAATAGCTAAAACGTGCTATTTTAATCGTTTTATTGATTTTCCGGGCTGTGGTTCTCCTATACTTGGGTGTAATATTCCATTTGTGACACAAACGTTCAGGTCATGGTCTGTGACCTCCTATCAAAAAGGAGTGATGGAGTATAGGAGTAATAACTACTGCCGGGGAAATGGAGTATGGGGGAATTAAATGAAGGAGTTGGCTTGTCTTTTTACTCCATCACTCCAAAACTCCAAAACTCCATTACTCCAATATTCCACCGCTCCGATTTTCCGAAAAATATTTCTGAAAAAACCTGCTGATCTATTGATTTTCCAAAAATAAAACAGTAAATTTCTCCGTAATTGTATGCCGACTTCTATGGTGAGTTTGGATGTACATCGTAGCGGTGGCAGAGTAAAAAAACAAAATCAATAAAGGAGTACGTTATGAAACGTCGCAGGTTATTTTTCTCGTTGGCATCATTAGTTATTTTTGTTCTTACACTCTCATACGCCGGAAAAGAAATTGGTGTGCAACCTTCTTCCGGTATCGGGAATGGTCAGAAGAAGAGATTGACAAAAACTACTCTTCCTCAAAAGTTGACCGACTCGGATGTATCTGAGTTTCATCTCAACAAAGCCAGGAGTTCCGCCCGAACAGTGAATGCGGATGTGATGAAGTACGCGCACGTCACTCCACAGAAAGATGTTTCCGCTACGACGCCGCTTGCAGGCACGTATCAAATCCCCGGAGATTTTCCCAACATCAGCGCTGCGATTGCCGTTCTCAATTATGTCGGTGTTTCCGATGACGTTACGTTTGAACTTACTGCTTCGTCGTACATTGAGTTTGCCGGAATTGTTATCGGTTCGTATGCAGGGAATGATGACTTCACCGTAACCATTCAACCTGCACCATCAACAGCAGTCACAATCAATTTTTATTCTTCCGCGACGAACGGAAAAGGATTTGCATTTTCCCACGCGAAAAATTTTACCATTGATGGTTTGAATTCCGGCGGCGCGAGTCTCATGGTACAATGGGATGCTACGCAACCCTTTCCGTTATCAGACGGATTTGGTGCGACGGTGTACATCACCAACGCATGTGAAAATATCGCGGTGAAGAATGCTCACATCAAAGGTCACGTCAATAATGTTGTGTGGGCAAATCAGACGGAAGGAAGATCCGGAGTGTTTGTGTTTACGTCGGATTCTGACCCGTACGAAAGTTACGGACTCACATTCGATGGATGCACAATTACCGGTGCAACATACGGAATGAAGTTTTTGAATGGTGAGATGAACCTTTCTGCAGGAGATGTTACAATTTCACATTGCCGTATCGGTGGCGCGTTCGGTGACCCGGTTGTTATCGGTATTTTGGCGACGTTTACATATTATGTGGATTTTCATGACAATGTTATTGATGGCACAACATTCCTGCAGTGGTATTGGAACAATACATATTCGGAGTACGATGATGAATATGTGTTTAGTTGGGGTACACCATTCTTACACGGTTATGGACAGGCGACCGGAATGCACTGGCTGTTGGTTGATGCCGGAACATTTTCAAATAACATTATCCGGAATGTTGGAACCGATGCAAATGCAGGAGAAGGGATTCTGACGTATGGCACAAGAATTTATTCATTCAATCTTGGATTGAATATCGGCGCGAAAGTATTCAATAATCTTATGTATGGGCTTTCAAATCCAGGTGGATCAGGGAGCCAGATTACAGGAATTCGTGGTCCTGCGGGATATGTCAATCACAACTCAGTTCGCTTAACCGGAGTTTCGGATGCTTCGATGTATTCAACATGTATCTATGGTGCTACCTCTGCATATAACAACGCGTTCTCCAACGAAATGACAGGAGGGGATTCGTCGAAGACTCGCGGGATAACCAGAACCGGAACATTTGATAACAATGCAATTTACTCGACCGGATATTATGTCGAAGGGTACGCAACGGTTGCCGGTGTGCTTAATGCAGGAATTAATCCGAACGGACTTTTCGGTCCAATCAATTTTAACAGCGACCTGACTGTTTCAACCGGACCTTCGACCGCTGAAGATATTGGAAAACCCGGACTTGTCACTGATGACTTTGGTGGAACTCCCCGCGACTCAACACCCGATGCAGGCGCATACGAATTTATCAGCACGATGCCGTTGATGCCGATTGATATTGGTCCCGTTTCCCTTCAGACAGGATATGCAGGGACTCTTATTCCTCTGGGAGTGACGGTTACTCCGAAATCGCTTATCAAGAATTTTTCCAATCAGGCAGTAGGTTCATTCACTGTCTCGTTGACATGTACTGATGGTTATTCAAATGTAAAAACAGTTTCAGGTATTCCGGCACATTCCTCAGTTACCGTAACATTTGATAACTGGATTTCTTCAACACAAGGAAGTGTAACACTTAATGTCACAACAAATCTAAGCGATATTGATAATTCAAATAATACTACATTTAAGACTTTCACAGTCATTCCGGGTGACCCGTTAACAGCGGATAGAGTATTCACTTGGGATGCAAGTGACGAAGGCTGGACTCGGACAGGGGATTGGGTACGCAACAACACATTCACAAAACTCGATGGACCGTACTCCGGCTCTTCGATGGTAACGGAACGACCGAATAGAATCTCAACTTATACAGAAGGCGCGTATGCAAGTACACAAGGATATTCAACAAATTATCCGGGTGCAAATATTTTGACCTCGCCGTGGCTTAACCTTACGAACATTGGAGCAGGGACAGATTTATATATTTCATTTTTCCATTCGATGAGAACAGAGTGGAACTGGGATAGAAGTTTTGTGCAGTACACAACAGATGGAATTACGTGGAAACATGTCGGAGTATTAAACGATCCGAATGGTCTGAATTGGTACGATGAATCTCTCTATCATTATGCGCGATACACCCAAATGTGTGATTTTCCACCCTGTTATGTAGGTCCGGATAGTTTCTTTATAGGTGATCCAGATGATTGGCCTTCTTGGACTTCGAATGAAGATGAACTAACTCCTGAAGGTTGGGTATTTTGTCAATTGAAAATGACCGATGCAAATTACCCGGGTGTAACCCGCTCATCTCATGTACAATTCCGGTATGTTGCATTTTCAGATGCAGTGTATGCGCCTGACCCGGGCGGCTGGGCGATTGATAATTTTGCAATTAGTGCCAACCCATGTGCGTGCCAAGGTGGGAGTATATCGGGAGAACTGTTTCAGGATTTTGATGGTAACGGATTACATGATGGTACTGACACAACGATGGAAGGTGTAACTGTTAATTTGTATCGGTATGGTGAGCAAATTGCACAAATAACAACTGATAATAATGGCATGTATCTTTTCGGAATTGAAGTAGTAAACATCCCTGGAACGTATGAAATTGAAGTAGTCCTTCCAGATTACGGATTTACTACTCCGGAAGATGCTGCAACTACAGGAAAATTTACTTTAAATAATAATGCAGACTTTGACGACGACGTTGTAAACTTCGGTGCTTTCTTTGGCTCTGTGAGTGGTAAAAAATTTAATGATGTGAACGGCAACGGAATTGATGATAGTGAACCCGGATATTCTGGCTGGACAATTCAAGTTCACAAAGATTCATGCAACGGAGAAGTCATCGGTTCAGCAACAACAGATGCAAATGGAAATTATTTGATTGGCTTACCTCCCGGCACTTACTACATCTCTGAAGTTTTGCAAGACGGATATAAAGCGACAACTTCTACCTGTGAGATGATTACTATTTCTGTGGGTTCGCCGACGGCGATTGTAAACTTTGGGAATTTCAAGTTTGGTATTATCAAATACGAAGCGTTGAATTATTTTGATTGTGATATTTGTACTGATTATTCTTTACCCGCGGGCGTGTTTGTAAATTTTGAGGTTTATAAAAACGGAGTGCGGATTGATTCCTCTACGATTGGGAGCGGAACTGCTTCAAAATCATATTGGGATTTGGATGTCGGACAATATGTGTTTAAGCAAATTAATGTCCCGAACGGTTGGATTGTCTCGAACGGACTCGAACCTGACACGGTTAGTATTGCAACGAGCGGACAAAACGTTACAATAACTCAACTCCTTTTCAAGAAACCGAAAGTGAACGGCTATGTTTTTGAGGATATTGATGGTGACGGAGTAAAAGATGTCGGCGAGCCGCCGCTTCAAGGTTGGACAATTAACATAAGCGGGAACGGTGGCGGAACATTTATCTCCGATTCGAATGGATTCTATGAAACGTATGTCGAAGGCGGAAGTCATACAATAAGTGAAGTTCTTCAATCGGGATGGTCATTCACTCTGCCTGCTGATTCAGGAATCTATACGTTCGAAGCAGTTTCAGGCACTGTTCCGGGCGCGGATAAAACCAATAAGAATTTTGGCAACTTCAAGAAATACAATGTCAGCGGAACAGTCTTCCGCGATTACAACGGCAATGGAGTACAAGACGCATCGGATGAAGCGATGAGTGGTGTAGAACTTACTTTGTCTGATTCCGGCAGTACGCCTCAATTCAGTTCAGGCGATGGCTCGTTTGCATTTTCCTCGATTGGTCCCGCAAATCATACACTCACTGTCATTCCACCAGCAGGATTTGTTGTCCGCTCTCCTATGAGTGGAAACCACGCCGTTACCTCAACAAGCGGAATGGATGTTTCGGGAAAGAACTTCGCCCTGTTCCAAATCTCGGACAGCACGAATACGTATCGTACCTTCACAGCAGACTCGTTGAGAGCATGGGCAACATTGAAGGCAGTCGCACGAACGAAGACAAATCAACAAATGCCGAACATTCAAAACATGTACAATGAATTGTACATTCAAGCAAAAGCGGCAGGTAGTGCAACGGGAATTATTGTCGGTGAAGCGAATGTCCCGTTATCTGTCGGTTCACCGAAAACGAAAGGCTACATTCTCCCGTTCAAAGGAAGCGACATCAATGCTACACTGTATGATAAGAAAGTTCCGAACGTTCACACGGGAATACCGCGTGGTCTTGATTTCTTCAAAGGAAATGAAAAGCGCATTACCAAGTTGAATAAAATTCTTCCGCCATCAAAACATGATAACGAATTGGTTGCGAACATGCTGGCGCTTGCCATCAATGTTGCGGCGAGCGAGTGGAATAAAACACCTCAGGGATTTGCAGACCTTCTCTTCGATGATGGTGAAGATGACAGTTGGTGCGGATTAACAACAGCGGCAATTGTCGAGCAAGGTGGAAGAATCATGACGAACTGGGAAGGTCATACATCGGCTGAGTTTAATCGGTTGAATGAAGTTTGCAGGAAAATCAATGAAGAATGTTCTGGTGCGCTTGATACAATCCGATTCCTTGATAGTCTTAAGTTGAAATGGGCTGGCGTAAGAAGTATTCATACAAGTTCAATTCTCCGGGCAAACCCATCTCCGCAACCGCGTGTAAAACATCCATGGGTTGATAATCTAACGCCGGAACAGTTCGCTCTTTCACAAAACTATCCGAACCCATTCAACCCGTCAACAACATTCCGGTTCGAACTTGTTCAACCATCAGTTGTCACGTTGAAAATCTACAACATGCTGGGGCAGGAAGTCGCAACAGTGATTGATGCGGAAGATTATTCGGACGGAGTTTGGGATGTTCAGTTCGATGCAAGCAGTCTTACTTCCGGCGTATATTTTTACCGGTTGACTTCATTAGTAGTTGATGAAGAGACCGGAGTACTCTCGACTATCAACCAGACGAAGAAGATGCTTCTGACCAAGTGATTTCAATGTAGGGTGGAGGTAATTACATGGAGTATAATGTGGTGTCAGGTTTCTTCCCTGCACCACATTTTCTTTTCTCCGGATGTCACTTTTTCATTGCTTTCGCCTCTCTATTTTATTATATTTAACGCCGTAAGCCTAAAATATTGCTTGAAATCAACAACCTTCATCATTAGCTCTGATTAATACCATCGAGGTTTCATCCATAATACGATACCCGTGTAGGATTTTTTCTACCGTTTTGCTGATTTTCAGCCTTTCCTGCACAATTTTCCCGCAAATCAAGTTTCTTGAGAATGGACAGCCATCTCCAAAAGGAAGCAGTGCCGCGGCATTTTTTGATTCGCCAAACCGCGTCAAAATTGACTTATCCGGTCAGTGGCGTTACTCACTTGACGGAACCGAATGGTCGGAGACAATGATTCCCAGTGCATACGATGCTATCCACAAAGTTACATTTGAGCGTAACTTCGAAATCAAATCTTCGATGCTGGATGCTTACACGTTTCAGTTGGTGGCGTTCGGCATTAATTATCAAAGCGAAGTAACGATGAACGGAACGCTCATCGGTCGGCATTTGGGTGGCTACTCTTCGTTCGTCGTCCCGATTCCCTCGAACGTGTTACAGGCGGGGAGCGAAAATGTTATTTCAATTTCGGTTGATAATGAACTGACACCGAAGACAACATTGCCGCTTCGACAGCAAGTCGGCGGGTGGCGTTCGTACGGAGGAATTACCCGCGACCTGTTCATCATAGCAACTCCGAAGTTGTTTATTGATGAGGCAGAAATCAACTATATCATTTCACAGGATGGACGCGTAGCGACGTTACAAATCAAACCGGAAATTCTTGACAGAGGATTTTCTGAAAGCGAACAATCGAGCGGAACTGGATTTGTTGTTGAAGCATATCATGCGGGAACGGATTCACTTGCGGGACGCAGTCAAGTTGTGCCGTTGAATTTTCAGAAGAACAAACCGTACATCATCGAAACACAACTAACGTTGAACGAGCCGAAACTTTGGTCGCCGGAGTTTCCCGATTTGTATGTGGTGAAATGTAAAATCATTCATGATGTTGCCGGTGTACCGGAGACGATTGACGAGTTCACAACAGAAGTGGGACTTCGACAGTTCACATGGAAAGCGGGAGAGTTGTACATCAACAACAATCAGACAACGCTGAAAGGAATTTTCTATCACGAAGACCATCCGTCGTACGGTTCTGCGCTCACATACGATGTCATGAAACGGGACATTGTCAGTATCAAGTCGCTCGGAGCGAATCTTGTCCGGTTTCCATATCCGCCGCATCCGTATCTTATCAGACTGTGCGACCAATACGGTTTGCTTGTGATGGAAGATATTCCGTTGGTTGGAGTCCCGAATGAAATTTTGCTGAAAGATTATTTTCAGGAAATCGCGGTCACCTATTTGAAGGAGATGGTCGCACGGGATAAACAACACGCGTCGTTGCTCGCGTGGGGAATCGGAGATGATTTTGAAATAGAAGCGGGCGGCAAGTGTGAGTATGTAAGCACAGCAAGAAGTATCATCAAATCGTTGGATGACCGACCGGTTTATTTTGCAAGCCGGAAAGTGAACGAACCCTGTTTTGAATTTGTCGATATCATTGCCGTGAATGGGTATGAAACCGAACCTGAACTATTACGGAACGTTTTGAATCAATATCGTTCTGCAAGTACGAACAAACCAATTGTGTTAGCGCGTTACGGAAAAACAATCGAGAAGGGAAACCGGAACGGCTACAGCGACCCTCGTTCACTCGAAGCACAAGGTCATTACATCAAACAATGTGTGGAACTCATCAAGCAGGTGAAGATTGCAGGTGGAATTCTGTGGTCATATTCGGATTGGCGCGGTGACCGACCTGCGCTGACAACATATTCTTCCGACCCGTACATGCAGACGATGGGAATTGTCAGTTATGAACGGGAAAAGCGGGTTGCGTTCGATGTTGTCCGTTCGTTATACAGCGGAGATAAAGTGCAGGCGCTTTCGTTCGGGAAGTTCTCTCCGAGCGCGCCGATTATTTATGTCGTTGCCGGACTGATTGTGTTGATTAGTTTCGCGTTTTTCTATAATGGCAACCGCCGCTTCAGGGAAAGCGTGAACAGGGCATTGATGCGGAGTTATAATTTCTTTGCCGATATTCGCGACCAACGTGTTGTCGCGTGGACTCATTCAATTGTGTTGGTGCTTGTCTATTCGGTGACGTGGTCAATCATACTTTCGAGCGTGTTTACTCATTACCGCGAAAGTATTTTGCTCGATAACATGCTCAGCCAATTCCTGAATGACACAATCAAAGAATGGTTTGTGCGGCTTGTGTGGATGCCATCGAAATTCATTCTCATGATTTCGCTTCTCATCGCAGTGAAGATTGTCCTGCTTGCTGTGTTCGTGAGGGCATGTGCTGTTACTGTTCGGGCGCACGTACATTTTTATCACGCGTTTTCTGTGACAATGTGGTCCATGTTGCCATACATCGTTCTCATCCCGATTGCAATGATATTGTACCGGTTGATGGAAAGTCCGACGTATGTTTACGCTGTCGTTGCAATTATTTTTTTAATTTCGGTTTGGGTGTTTCTCCGTTTGCTCAAAGGCATTTCCATCATTTATGATGTAAAGCCGATGAAGGTCTATAGCGGCGGTGTTTTGCTTCTCATCCTTTGTGTCTTCGCTGTGTATGCCTATTTCGATTACACGCAATCAACTTCGATTTATTTGAAATATCTTCTTCAGTCAATGAACGTGACGTACTGAGATGTATTTATCAAGTTTAGAAGTCATAGGATTCAAATCGTTTGCGCAACGCGTTGACCTGAAATTCGATTCGGGTGTGACCGCAATTGTGGGACCGAACGGTTGCGGCAAGACGAATATCGTTGATGCGCTTCGTTGGGTGTTGGGCGAACAGAAATACAGTACGCTCCGAAGCGATAAAATGGAAGACGTCATTTTCAATGGAACGAGAAATCGCCGTGCGCTTGGGATGGCTGAGGTTTCGCTCATCATCGAAAACACAAAAGGAATTCTCCCGACCGAATATTTACAGGTAACAATCACTCGCCGCGTTTATCGCTCCGGTGAAAGTGAATATCTGTTGAACAAAGTTCAATGTAGGTTGAAAGACATTCTCGATTTGTTCATGGACACGGGAATGGGACCCGATGCGTATTCAGTCATCGAATTAAAAATGGTCGAGACGATTCTCAGTGAGACGGCTGACGAACGACGGAAATTATTTGAAGAAGCGGCTGGAGTGACAAAGTACAAACATCGCCGCAAAGCCGCGTACAGAAAACTGGATGAAGTCCGGGTTGATTTGTCGCGCGTGAATGACATCGTCAAGGAAGTGCAAAAAACAGTCAACCAACTTGAACGACAGGCGAAGAAAGCGGAACAATTCAACGAAGTTGCCGACCGGTTGAAAGCGGGCGAGATAGAATTGCTTGAACGTCAGTACAGCAATCTCCACAAAAAACTTGAGTACTATACAAGTCAATACGCAGAAGCGAAAGCGCGACGGACACAACTTCAACAAACGTTAAACGGCGAAGAGACGCATGCGGATGAATTACGAGCCGGAATGTTAGAGATTGAGCAACGATTGACCGAAATGAATCGCATGGTCAATCAACAGCGAGACCAACTTCACAAGTTGGAAGAGAGTTTGTCCATCGCGAAAGAGCGGAGAAATTTCCTCAGTTCCAACATCGAGCGGAATGAAAAAGAAAAACTTGACTTGCGTTCGCAACGCGACAAGTTAGAGCAGGAACAATTCGGACTTCAGGCAAAAAACGGACAACTTTCAAAAGAGTTTGAAGAAGCAAAAATCACTCATACGCAGGCGTTGTCTGAGAGAGATTCTGCATCGAAAGAATTTGAAGCGAAGAAAACCGAAGTCCAATCGCTGAACGAGTTACTCCTTCAACTTGCACACGAAATTGTTGAAAAGCGGGGCGAGCATGAACGGCTTCGCACAAAGATTGACAATTCGAAAGGAAGAATTGACCGCTCGCAGGAAGAAATTGAATTGTTCGAGCAGGGAGTCATTCAGCGCGAAGAGTTTGTCACGAAACTGACGATGCAGGACAGAGAACTCCGACGGAATTATATCCAAGCCGAACAGCAATTGCTGGAGAATGAACGCGCACAGGTCGTGTTGAAGCGTGAACTTGAAACGCTTCAGATGAAGTTGATGGAACTTCAGAACGAAATTGATAAGCGGACAGAAAAAATTGCCTTTATGCAAGGTCTGTTTGAGACGTCGGAAAGCGAACTTGAAGGTGCAACCTATTTGCTTCAGCAGGAAGAATGGAAGAAGCGAAATCTTGTCAGCGTGACCGATGTGTTTGAAACGGATGACCGCTACCAACTTGCGCTTGAAACTGCACTCGGCGAGTTGACGAATGTTTTGATTGTCGAACATGAACGGGACGCACTCGAAGCAATGGATACTCTTGTGCGACAGAAACGGGGCAAGGCAACCTTCGTTTGCATGGAACGCGTTCCGACGCTCAATCGTATCAGTAGAGAGGATGAACACAGTTCACTCTTCTATTTGAAAGATGTTGTACGATGTGAAGAACAATATCGCCCGCTTGTTGAACTGTTGTTGGATGGTGTTGCGTTGGTTGATTCTGTCGAGGCGGCGAATGAAGTGTTCTCGCATCATATCGGTTACCGATGCGTTACTCCTTCAGGACAATTGTTGAGCAGCGCCGGAATTGCATTCGGCGGAAGTCAGAAGCCGGAACAGCAATCGTTCTTCGGAAAGAGAACGAAGATTTCTGAAATCGAAAATGAAATTCTTCTCTATCAAAAGGAATTGGAAACCGCCTCGGAAGAATTCAGGACGAAACAGGAACAATTCAACAACACCGACACGAAGGAACTTGCCGCTCAGGTAAAAAACATCGAACGCGAGATGACACAGGTGGAAATGCAGATTGCGCAAGTTGAGTTTGAAAAGAAACATGCGCAGGAAGGAATCAACCGGCATCATCAGGAACAGGAGAGTTTGTTGAATGAAATCTCTGCGTGGCAGGAACAGGTAACGCACGCATCATCCGAGTTGCAGATTCTGGACAGAAAAAAATCCGAGACGGAAGCAACTGCGGCGAAAGCGCAGAACGAATTAGAAGTTGCTGAGAAACAGTTCAAAGAAAAAGCGGGGCGTGCAAGTCAACTTGGAATTAAAGTCGTTACGATGCAAGGCGAGTTGACGAACATCGGAAAAGAAATTGAGCGCGTGACAAAATCGCTCGCGGAAAACCACACGACATTCGTCCGACGGGAAGAAGAAATCGTACGGGCGAAAACGGAAATCAATCAAATAACCGGAACGATTGAAACGCAGACGTTGGAAATCGGGAAGATGCAAAGTGAGTTCGAGGCGAATGAACTCGAGCGGAATGAAATCGAAATCGTTCACACGGGAAAGCGTGAAGAGTTGCATCGCATCGAATTGAAATTGAAAGACGAACGTCGCCTGCACGAGGACGCGGTTTCTTCATCGCATGAGTATGATATGAAGCAGACCGAAGTGCGAGGGAAGATTGAGCATCTGAAACGAAAAGCGGATGAAGAGTTCGAAATGCAACTTGAACTCAAAGATTTCCCCGACATGACGGAAATTGAGATTGCGTTGCTTGAAGATGAAGTGAAAATGTTGAAGGAACGGAAGAAGACGCTCGGCGCGATCAACTTTGAGGCGTTTGCGGAGTTCAATTCGGAAAGCGAACGGCTCACGTTTCTCACTCAACAACGGGACGATTTGATTGAAGCGGAACAGACGTTATTGAAAACGATTGACGAAATCAATACGACGGCACAGAATAAGTTCATCGAAACGTTTACCAAGATTCGGGAAAACTTCATCACGATTTTCAAAGAGTTGTTTGACCCGGGCGACGAGTGCGACCTCCGATTGCAGGAAGATGTTGACCCGCTTGAAGCGAACATCGAAATTATTGCCAAGCCGCGCGGCAAACGCCCGACTTCGATTGATTTGCTCTCCGGCGGAGAGAAAACCTTAACGGCAATCTCGCTTCTGTTTGCAATTTATCTTGTGAAGCCGAGTCCGTTCTGTATTCTTGATGAAGTGGACGCTCCGCTCGACGATTCGAACATTGACCGCTATACTCGGATGATTAAGAAATTTTCCAACAACACGCAGTTCATCGTCGTAACGCACAACAAACGGACGATGGAAGCCGCGCAAGCATTGTACGGTGTGACGATGGAAGAAGAAGGTGTCTCAAAACTTGTTACGGTTCGGTTTAATGAACAGGCAAAAGTTCGTTCGGCGACTGTGGCGAGCGGAGTTGCGTTCGGGTAAGTCTCTGTTGTTTTATAACTCATCCCCCGCCCCTTCTCTTAAAAAAGAGAAGGGGAGCGTTAAAGTCCCTCTCTTTTTAAGAGAGGGATTTACGGTGAGTTAAGATAAAGCATATTTACAATATTATCTTATGCTGAAGTTTTTTATTGATTTCGACGGCACCATCACAAAGCAGGATGTTGGCGATGCGTTGTTTGAAACATTCGGCGGTGAGCAGTGTAAAGAGTTCGTCAGGGAATATCATGAAGAAAAGATTTCAGCCGTCGAATGTTTCAATAAAGAAACTGGCGCATGTGGTGAAGTTGATAAAAATAAACTTGATTACTTTCTTGATTCACAGGAAATTGATGCGACGTTCTTTGAGTTTGTTGAGTATTGCAAGTCGAATAGTTTCGAGTATTACATTTTAAGTGATGGAATGGAATACTACATCAAACGAATTCTTGAGCGTCATTCGCTTGGCGAAGTTCCGGTGTACGCGAACATTCTGCATCTTGAGCCGGTGAACGGAAGTACGAGCGTGATGTTTCGTCCTGAATTTCCATTCACGGATGAAGTGTGTAACCGTTGTGCAAGTTGCAAGCGAAACCATATCCTCACGCTTGCAGGCGATGATGATATCATCGCGTACATCGGCGAAGGATATTCCGACCGATGCCCGGTTCGGTACGCAGATGTTGTGTTTGCGAAAGATGATTTATTAAAATTTTGTCGGCGTGAAGAAATTCCTCATGTGGAATATCAAACATTCGCCGACGTTGTTAAGTATGTTGAAAAGATGATTCATAAAAACGGAAGAACAAAAGTCAAATTAAAGAAACGACGGCTTGCAGAACTTGCAAGACGGGAAGTGTTTGCAGGCGGGTAACGTGGAATTCCGTCAACTGCTCTTTAAGAATCGAAGTTACATCCCGATTCCGTTTCTCATTGTGATGTTAATATTTGCCAAGCCAACACTCGTTTCGTTGATGTATGGATTAGTCTTGGTTATTCTTGGTGAATATTTCCGGTTATGGGGCGTTGCCATTGCCGGAAGTGAAACGCGCACGACCGGTCCTGTCGGCGGGACGTATTTGATTACAACAGGACCATTTGCGTACGTCAGAAATCCGTTATACCTCGGCAACATGCTGATTTATTTTGGTATTGGCACGATGTCATTTGCACTGTTTCCGTGGCTGACAGTCGGAGCGTACATCTATTTTTATTTTCAATATTCACTCATTGTTTCGCTTGAAGAAGAACATCTCTCACAAAAATTCGGTGAAGAGTACGAGCGATATACAAAGTCGGTTCCGAGATTTTTCCCATCGTTGTTTCCATATAAACGGGGAACGAACGAGCAACCGGTACTTGATTGGAAGCGAGGATTCATTTCCGAGAAACGGACGCTTCAGGCAATCGTGTTGCTGACGATTCTCCTTGTTGTACTCTGGCAGGTCAGAGCATAGCGGATGAAAATATTGATTATTGCCGGGGAGGCGTCTGGTGACCTCCACGGCGCAGGTGTCGTCAGCGAGTTGAAACGCCGTCATCCCGATGCAGAAATTTTTGGTATCGGCGGCGACAAAATGCAGAACGCCGGAATGAAACTCATCTATCACATCAATGAAGTTTCTGTGATGGGATTTTGGGAAGTAGTGAAACATCTTCCTGTGATTCGCTCTGTTGAGAAAACGTTGTTGATGATTGCACGGACAAAAAAGCCGGATGTAATTTTGTTGATTGATTATCCCGGCTTCAATCTTCGCTTCGCGGAAAAAGTTCGCAGTGTCGGTTCGAAGATTGTGTATTATATCAGCCCGCAGGTGTGGGCGTGGAATTCCGGTCGTGTGAAAAAAATGAAAGCATTGCTCGACAAGATGCTCGTTGTCTTTTCATTCGAGGAAGAGATTTACCGGAACGAAGGAATTCCGGTTGAGTTTGTCGGACATCCGTTGCTTGAAGTATTAAAAGAGTCGCATAGCAAAAAAGATTTTTGCAAACGATATGGACTTGATGAATCAAAACCAATCATCGGGTTATTTCCCGGAAGCCGTCGGCAGGAGATAGAAAGAATTTTTCCGCCGATGCTCGGAGCGGCAAGAATTTTACATGCCGCAGATGAAGCGCAAACTGTTGTTGGCGTTGCGTCAGTGTTGGATATGGAATACATGAAATCATTTTTGCGTGATGATTTTCCGGTTCAACTCCTGCAACATGCAACGTACGATGCAATGGCGTGTGTAGATGTAGCGCTTGTAACTTCAGGAACAGCGACGCTCGAAACGGCGTACTTTAAGACGCCGATGGTTGTCGTCTATAAAACTTCATGGCTGACCTATTTGATAGGTCGAATGTTGGTGAAAGTGAAAAATATCGGATTGGTGAACATCGTTGCTGGTAAGCAGATTGTCCCTGAGTTGATTCAGGATAAAGTAAAACCGCTCAAACTCGCAGTCGAAGCGGCGGCAATGTTGGAAGATAAAGTACGACGTGAAAGAATTATTCAGGAACTCAGTTTGATTCGGACAAAGTTAGGAACAGCAGGTGCGTCCGGTCGTGTCGCCGATGCAATTAGTACGTTAGCAGGGAACGCCTGAGGACGAAGTGTGTCGAACCTGTTGCGTCCTTTTTCGTGGCTGTATGGATTCATCGTATGGATTCGGAATTGGTGTTACGATGTTGGATTGTTCAAAATCGAACGAGTAACTGTGCCGGTGATTTCAGTTGGAAATATGACAGCCGGCGGAACGGGCAAGACTCCGTTTGTTGAATATCTTGTACGATATTGTTCAAGCAAAGGGAAGAGAGTTGCTGTGTTAAGTCGCGGCTATAAACGGAACAGTCAAGGAACGATAGCAGTCGGTTCCGGTGAAGTATATCGTGGAAATGCAGATTCGCTTGGCGATGAGTTATTTCAGATTGCAAGAAAGTTTCCGAACGCAACGGTTATTGCCGATGAAAAGCGAATTCGTTCTGCAAAACTTGCTGTAAAAAAATATCAGGCAGAAGTAATTCTTCTTGATGATGGATTTCAACATCGCTCACTCGGTCGAAATTTGGATATTGTCATGGTGAGCGGTTCAACTCCATTAGAAAACATTCCATTGCTTCCGGCTGGACTAAGACGTGAACCAATGTCGGGCTTGAAGAGAGCGAATGTCATTGTTGAAAGTGGAACTACGGTACAGTCGCTTTCCGATTTTGATTCGATAATGAAAATCAAAACGGAAGTGAAGGTGAAACATCTGAAGCAAGTATTCAGGAACGGGTTGTTCGAACCGAAGGAAATGCAAGGTAAGACAGTCATTGCAGTCTCGGGAATTGCAAACCCGGAACGATTTCATTCGACATTAGAATCGCTTGGTTTGAACGTCAGAGAATCGTTACGGTTTTCCGACCATCATCGGTTTTCGATTGATGATTTGAAGAAGATTCAGTCATCCTCCGAGAAGGAACAAACAGAATATATCATCACAACAGAAAAAGATGCCGTTCGGTTGTTGGGGATGAAAGAAGCAGAAACCATGTTTCACGAACGGTTGTTGTATGTAGAAATTGAAATGGAAATCAGACAAGGAAAAACAGAGTTTCATACTATGTTGGATTCAATCATAGGTGTTCATTGATGAGAATCGCGGTGACAGATAACATGGGAGCCGAACAAAAATTTTGGCTCTACATAGATTGGCTGAAAAGCGGCGCACCCGATTTGGAGTGGGTGAAATTATCGTATGTTGACGACAATCTTTCGGAGATTAAGAAGTGCGATGGAGTCTTGCTCACCGGCGGCGGTGATGTTGACCCGACATTGTACAGCAATTCAGCCGCTCACCCGAAAGTGTATGGCGTTGACAGATTACGTGACGACTTTGAACGAAAAGTAATTGATGAAACGCTTCGACTGGAAAAACCGTTGCTCGGAATTTGTCGTGGTTTGCAGATTGCGAATGTTCATTTCGGCGGTACGCTCATTCAAGACCTTGAAGAAATCGGGCACATGGAACACTCGACGAAAGAAGGGTACGAACAACGCCATTGGATTGAACTTGCTAACTCAGAAATATTAAGGACTTCAATTGACAGGTTAGTAGGAAATGTAAATTCGTTTCATCATCAGGCGGCAGATAACATCGGAAACGGACTTGCCGTTGCCGCACGTTCCGAGGATGGAATAGTCGAAGCAATCGAATTTGAAGATGCACTTGCAAAGCCGTTCTTCCTGTGCGTTCAATGGCATCCGGAACGAATGAAGGATTCAGACAATCCTTTTTCAAAAAATATTTTAGAGAGATTTTTAACAAGTATCAGAAAAAGTGAAACCGCTAAAGCGGTTTGATAAGTTATTATTTTTTCAAATAACCCCAGACTTAAGTCTGGGGTTAGAGACAAAATAATATTTTCAAAACCGTTTCAACGGTTTTTTGACGGAAGAATTAACAGCAATAAACAAGAAGAATTTTTATTGAACAAAACGAAAACATTAATTAAGGAAAATAAAACAATGGCAAAGAAATATGTTTACACATTTGGAAACGGAAAAGCCGAAGGCACGGCAGAGATGAAAGGTCTGCTCGGCGGTAAGGGTGCAAACCTCGCTGAGATGACGAACATCGGTTTACCGGTTCCGGCGGGCTTCACGGTTTCGACGGAAGTCTGCACGTACTATTACGCGAACAAGCGGACGTATCCGCAAACACTGAACAGCGAAGTCGTGAAGGCGCTGAAGAAAGTGGAGAAGATGATGGGGATGAAATTCGGGAATCCGAAAAACCCGTTGCTCGTCTCCGTTCGTTCTGGCGCACGTGCTTCGATGCCGGGAATGATGGATACAATTCTCAATCTCGGTTTGAATGATGTCGTTGCGGAAGGACTTGTGAAGAAAACAAAGAACCCGCGCTTCGTGTATGATTCGTACCGTCGCTTCGTTCAAATGTACGGTGATGTTGTGTTGGGTTTGAAACCGCAACACAAAGATGAGATTGACCCGTTCGAACTCATCATCGAAAAGATGAAGGAAGAAAAAGGTGTGCATCTTGATACCGAACTCGATGCAAACGATATGAAAGAACTTGTCTCACGGTTCAAGAAAGCAATCAAAGAAAAAACAGGACACAGTTTTCCCGACGACCCGATGAAGCAATTGTGGGGCGCAGTCGGTGCAGTGTTTAGTTCGTGGAATAACGACCGGGCGATTGCGTACAGAAAGATGTACGATATTCCCGAATCGTGGGGAACGGCAGTCAATATTCAATCCATGGTGTTCGGAAATATGGGTGAAGATTCCGGAACAGGCGTTGCATTCACACGTGATGCGGCAACCGGGAAGAATATTTTCTACGGTGAGTATCTTATGAACGCGCAGGGCGAAGATGTCGTCGCAGGAACACGTACGCCGTTGCCGATTTCTAAACTTGCAAAAGAGAATCCGAGAATCTACAATCAACTCGACAAAATCCGATTGAAACTTGAGAAGCACTATCGGGACATGATGGATGTAGAGTTCACGATTCAACAAAAGAAATTGTACATGTTACAATGCCGTGTCGGAAAGCGAACAGCGTTTGCCGCAATCAAAATTGCGGTGGATATGGTTGGCGAAGGTTTGATTTCCGAGAAAGAAGCATTGAACAGAATTGAACCGGACCAACTCAATCAATTGCTCCGTCCGATTTTTGATTTGAAAGAGAAAGCATCTGCGATTCAAGCAGGCAAATTGCTTGCGAAAGGATTGAACGCCGGACCCGGCGCGGCAACAGGTCGTGTTGTGTTCAACGCACCTGATGCTGAAGAATGGAAAAAGCGTGGTGAAAAAATCATTCTCACACGAATTGAAACATCGCCGGAAGACATCAAAGGAATGGATGCCTCGGAAGGAATTCTTACGGCACGCGGCGGTATGACTTCGCACGCGGCGTTGGTCGCACGGCAGATGGGAAAAGTTTGTGTCGCAGGTTGCTCGGTGTTGAATATTGATTACGCAACGCACACGATGGTCGTGAACGGAAAGACAATCAAAGAAGGAGATTGGATTTCGATTGACGGAACGACGGGTGAAGTAATCGAAGGAAAACTTGCGACGAAACCTTCTGAGGTTGTTCAGGTGTTGATTGATAAAACGCTCGAACCGCGCAAAGCGCCAGTGTATCAATCGTATGCAAAGGTTATGAAATGGGCTGACCAATATCGCCGTCTGAAAATTCGAACGAACGCTGACCAACCCGACCAATCAGCAAATGCAGTTGCCTTTGGCGCTGAAGGAATCGGGCTGTGCAGAACCGAGCACATGTTCTTCGGCGAAGGAAAAATCGGGCCGATGCGCGAGATGATTTTAGCAGATACGCTTGAAGCACGAAAGATTGCTCTCGCGAAATTGCTTCCGTTGCAACGTGTTGACTTTGAAGGAATCTTTGAAGCGATGAACGGACGACCGGTAACAATCAGAACGATTGACCCGCCGTTGCACGAGTTTGTTCCGCATGAAGAAAAACAACAGCGTGAACTTGCAAAGCAAATGGGAATCAGTTATGAAAAAGTTCGTCAACGGGTTGAGGGATTACACGAGTTTAACCCGATGCTTGGTTTCCGTGGTTGCCGGTTGGGATTAATTTTCCCGGAGATTACCGAAATGCAGGCACGAGCAATTTTTGAAGCCGCAGCAAATGTGAAAGCACGCGGCATCAAGGTAGAACCGGAAGTGATGATTCCGCTCGTCGGCAATGTGAAGGAACTTGCGCATCAGGAAAAAATCGTCCGGCAGGTTGCTGAAGAAGTTCTGCGTGAAAAGAAAGTGAAGTTCAACTATCTTGTCGGGACGATGATTGAAGTTCCCCGCGGTGCAATTACAGCAGACGAAATTGCAAAGTCGGCAGAGTTCTTCAGTTTCGGAACGAACGATTTGACACAAACAACGCTTGGTGTCAGTCGTGATGATGCCGGAAGATTTCTTACTCCGTATGTCGAGATGGAAATTTATCCCAAAGACCCGTTCGAAGCAATTGACAGAGCCGGTGTCGGCGCATTGATGAAAATTGCCGTCGAGAAAGGTCGTTCGGTTCGGAGCGATTTGAAGATTGGAATCTGCGGCGAGCATGGCGGCGAGCCATCGTCTGTCGAGTTCTGTCATCAACTCGGATTGAACTATGTCAGTTGTTCACCGTACCGTGTGCCGATTGCGCGGCTTGCCGCCGCAAAGGCAGCGCTTGCAGATGAGAAATCTGTCGAGACAGGAAAGAAGAAAAAATAATTTACTCTCCTCACTCCTCTCCTTCATAAGGAAGGGGAGGAGTGAAGGATTGATGGAGTAATGGCGTAATCGTTTACCTACGATACACTATTTACTACTCACCATTCACCACTAACAAGCACAATAGAAGGAAACGAAAAATATGAGCATGAAATTATCAGACTTTAAATACCCAACGCCGCGCAACTTAATAGCAAAGTACCCTGCAAAGCCGCGTGACTCTGCACGACTGATGGTCATCAATCGAGCAGATGAATCAATTGAAGAGAAACGGTTTAGTGACATAGTTGATTACTTCAAAAAAGGAGACTCACTTGTTCTGAACAACACGAAAGTATTTTCCGCGCGGATGGTTGGACGCAAGGAAAAAACAAACGCGAAGATTGAAGTGTTTCTTCTCCGTCAGTTAAATGCGGAAGAAGGAATCTGGGATGTTATTGTTGACCCGGCACGAAAGGTTCGAATCGGCAACAAAATTTATTTCGACGACGGAAAATTATGGTGCGAAGTTGTTGACAATACAACCTCACGCGGGCGAACAGTTCGGTTCAACCAAAAAGGAAATTTGTACGGATTGATTGACCGCATCGGTTTGACGCCGCTTCCATACTACATCAAGCGTGAACCGGAAGATGCAGACAAGGAAGCATATCAAACAGTGTTTGCAAAATATATCGGCTCGGTTGCCGCGCCGACTGCCGCGCTACATTTCTCCCAACGTCTTCTTACTCAGTTACATGACAAGGGAGTTTCGGTTTCGCACGTCCTGCTTCATCTTGGTTTAGGTTCGTTCAGACCGGTGGAAGTGGAAGACCTTTCGAAGCATCGGATGGATTCGGAATATTTTGAAGTCCCGCTCAGTGCGGCTGATGCTGTTAATAAATCAATCAATAACAAAGGGAATGTCTTTGTTGTCGGAACGAGTGCAACTCGCGCTGTTGAATCGGCAGTAACAACCACAGGTCATCTTAAAATGGCTCGTGGTTGGACGGATAAGTTTATCTTCCCACCGTATGAATTTAAAATCGCCGACAAATTGATTACCAATTTCCATTTGCCGGAATCAACGATGTTAATGATGGTGTGTGCATTTGCCAACCGTGATTTGATTATGAAAGCGTACAAGAAAGCAATCAAAGAGAAATGGCGCTTCTACAGTTACGGCGATGCGATGCTGATTTTGTAATCGTCAATGTTCCGAAATAAAAAAGTTGGACTCATTATTCCCGCCGCCGGAAGCGGAAGTCGTTTTGGCGGCGGTGTGGCTAAGCAATTCCTGGAACTCGGCGGCAAAACGATTCTTTCAACAACATTGCACCGATTTCAAAATAATTCTTTTGTTGATTCTATTGCCATTGCTGGTTCACAAGATGGAATCGAGCAAATCAAAGAACTTGTCACGTCGGAAGATGGTTCTAAAGTATGTTGGATTGGACTTGGCGGCATTGAACGTCAGGATTCTGTCTGGAATGCGCTTCAATCGTTTCACTCTTTACCGCCCGATGTTGTTCTTGTTCACGATGCTGTCCGTCCTTTTGTGAGCGACGAAATTATCGAACGAGTGTTGCAAGCAACAATCGAACACGGTGCGGCAATACCCGCTGTTCGCACGAAGGATACAATCAAAATATCCGATGGGAATTTATTGGTGACTGAAACTCCGCTACGAAATCGGTGCTGGCAAGTGCAAACTCCTCAGGGGTTTGTGTTTGATGGTTTGTTCAAAGCGTTCGAGCGAGCGCGGCGCGATAATTTTATCGGAACTGATGACGCGAGTTTAGTCGAACGAATTGGTCTGCAGGTAAAAATTGTCGAGGGAAGTTATGAGAATTTCAAAATTACAACACAAGAAGATTTGGCAATCGCCGAACTTCTTTCTCAGAAGAACATGAAATCATGATTCATCAAAAAAGAAAATATACATTAGTAAACATACTCCGCGTTGTTCTACCGGTTGTCTGTTTCGCGCTCTTCATACTTTGGACGATTCAAAAAAATCTTCCGACAAACATTCAGGATTTTGTTCCTTCACGGTTGAAGGCAACCTTCGCCTATCAAGCCGCAAAATGGTACAACGATCGTAGAGCGTTTCCGAGCGGAACCATTCCGGTGGATTGGAAAGAGAAAGCGCTCAACCATATTGAGCAAAATCAAAACCGTTTTGCAAAGACTTCCGGTGTTACTCAACTGTCGTGGCAATCGCTCGGTCCGGTTAATATTGCCGGTCGGCTTCGTTCGATTGTTATTGATAAAGACCACCCAGAAACGTTGTACGTTGGTTCGGTAAGCGGTGGAATTTGGAAAACGATGAACGGTGGAAGTTCGTGGGCTTCTACTTCAGACTTCGCGACAAATATTTGTATCGGAACGATGGTCATGCATCCGACAAATCCGAATATTCTCTATGCAGGAACGGGCGAAGGATATTTCAATATTGATGCGTTGCGCGGCGCAGGTATTTTGAAATCTACCAATGGCGGAGGAAGTTGGACAACCATCACGAATTTTTCAAATGAAGATGTAACGCTTCAATCGGGAAGAAAACTCAAAGCATATCATTATATCAACAAACTCATTATCAGGCCGGATAATCCTGACGTTCTTTACGCTGGTGTCGTTGGGGGAGTTTGGAAATCAACCGATGCAGGAAGTTCGTGGAAGAAACTGAATGTTGGAAACACCGACCCGTTTTGCATGGACTTGGTAGCGAATCCTGATTTTCCCGACGTCATGTATGCTTCGTTCGGATTATTCATGCCGTACAACGATGGCATTTATAAAACAACGGATGGTGGCGCAAATTGGACGAAACTCACAAACGGTTTTCCTTCAGCAACAACGGGATATACTCGAATAAGTTTGGCTATTGCACCGAGCGAGCCTGACATTATTTATGCTTCGCTCTCCGATTCTAATTTTTATACACACAGCATTCAGAAATCAACCAACGCAGGGGGAAGTTGGTTTGCAGTTTCCACACCATACGATAATTCACCATATGTACGGGGAACTCATCTCGGCGGCCAGGGATTTTACAACAACGTTTTAGCCGTTCATCCCACGAATGAAAATATTGTGTATGCCGGGGGAATAAATATTTTTCGTTCAAGTAACGGTGGTACAGGATGGACGCGTCTTATTGATGCGAATGGCGTGGCAAACTTTCACGTTGACCAACATGTCATAACATTTCATCCGAAGAATCCATCCACAATATTTTTCGGGAATGATGGTGGCATCTATAAGACAACAAACGACGGAGTTTCATTTGGTGAGTTGAATAACGACCTCGTTGTTACACAGTTTTACAGCGGCGCTACGCATCCGACATTGAATTACTATTTTGGCGGAACGCAGGATAACGGAACATTGATGAGGTCAACTTCGACTTCGTGGCAACCAATTCTTTCAGGCGATGGCGGTCCGGTGATTGTTAATCCTCAAGACCCGAACATTGTGTATATGACCTATGTTTATTTATCCGTATGGAAGTCAACGAATGGCGGTACAGGTCCGACAAGAATGATGTCCGGAATACCGACCGAAATAGGAGTATCATGGACTTCTGACCGATGTTCGTTCATCGCACCGTTAGTGATGGACCCGAACAATCCGAATGTATTAGTCGGAGGAACGTACCGGCTATTCAAAACATCAAGTGCGGCTGAATCATGGTCGGCGATTACTGAAGATTTAACAGGAAGCGGCGCGGGGAGTGTCCAATCTTCCGGCGCAACCATCACAGCGATTGCCATTGCTAAACAAAATTCCTCAGTGATGTATGTCGGAACGAGTGGATGGAGCGGGGTTCGTTCAAGAGTGTTAGTGACGACCAATGGAGGAGGCGGTTGGGTTGTTCACGACCAACTCCCGCTTCCGAACAGAGAAGTTACTTCAATCGCTATTGACCCGCTCAACGCGAGCAAAGCGTATGTCGGATACTCAGGGTATGGATTGGGAACCGCGACGACAGGTCATGTCTATTTGACAACAAACCGTGGTAGCAACTGGTCGAACGTCAGTGGAAATTTGCCGGATGTTCCGGTCAACTCGATTGTGATTGACCCCAAACAATCTACGCATGTCATCATCGGAACAGACCTTGGTGTGTTTGAGACCACAAACGGAGGAACAACATGGACTCAGGAAAACGAGGGGCTTGCCAATGTTGCAGTTCATGATCTGGACATTCGTGAAGATGGCTATATTCTTGCCGCGACACATGGGCGTGGGATGTTCCTTTCAAAAACGGATTTGTATTCCGGGCTTGCGCTCTACTTTCCGTCACAAAATGCATCCAACATTTCAACATCTCCCACGTTACGTTGGAAACATTCAGACTCGGCAACCACGTATCGTTTACAAGTAGCGACAGACCCAACATTTGCTGCCGGAATTGCTTATAGTGATTCAAACCTGACTGATACCGTTCATGTAATTTCCGGCTTGTCATTGAACACGATGTATTACTGGCAAGTGAGTATCAAAAAACTTTCAGGGAAAATTTCCTCTTCGCCGATTTGGAGTTTCACGACAATCGGAACGTATCCGACTTCATTCTCCGCCAGCGCTACAATTGATTTCCCGAATTATTCTTCTCAAGAAAGTTACGCAACGAAAGACTACCGTCTTGTCGGACTTCCCGGCTTAAGCAATTTGAGAATTGATAGTTTGCTCTCCGGCACACATAAAACAGATTGGCAGATTTATTGGGATAACGGCGCGGCTTCAGAATATTTAATTGAGTATAACGGCAGTTCTGATTTTCGTTTCTCTTCCGGGCGCGCGTTTTGGATGCTGAACAAGAGGGATTGGAATTTTTCAGGAACACTCAATTCGATGCCGATGAATAATGATGCGGTCGAAATTCCGTTGCATCCCGGCTGGAATATGATTACAAGTCCGTATCCGTTTGCCGTAACATGGGCGACAATCAAATCTGCAAACAGTGTCAACGAATCGTTGTGGGGATTTAAGGGAAGTTTTACCGCATCAAGTTCTCTTGAGCCGTACTATGGTTTTTATTTTTTCAATGCAACAAATCTGTCTTCACTGAAAATTCCGTACGGCAGTTCCCTCGGCAAAACAATCGCAGACGAAGTTGAATCGGAATGTGATTGGCAAGTGAGCATCGGGCTTCAAACAAAGACATATACGGAAAATGTTGTTGCCTTCGGAGTTGTTCAAACGTCATCGAACGGCTTGGATAGGTATGATGTTCGTCGTCCCCGTGCAGTTGGAGAAACTCCTTCTGTAATTTTTTCAAGGAAGGAGTGGGATGATTTATACAGTTCGTTTGCTACCGACTTCAAGCCGGAGATTCAGGATTCGCAACGTTGGAGATTTGAAGTGTTGCATACGAACAAGCAATCCGTGAAACTTTCGTTCGATGGAATTGCCACAATACCGGAAGAGTTTGATGTATATTTAATTGATGAGGAACGGGGAGTCAAACAAAATCTGAGAAGCAATCCTGCTTATAGTTTTTCTTCAACAAGTGATAAGAGTGAATTTGTTGTGTTGGTCGGAAAAAATGAAGCGATTGCGGAGTTGTTGAACAATGTCGCACCGAAGGAATTCTACCTGAGCGATAATTATCCGAACCCGTTTAACCCGACTACGAATTTCGAATTTCGAATTGCCAATTTCGGATTGGTATCATTAAAAATATATAATCTCGCAGGTCAGGAGGTCGCTACGCTTATCAATGAAGCAAAACAAAGTGGGACATATACGGTCGAGTGGAACGCAAGCGACATGCCTTCGGGAGTTTATCTTGCTCAGTTACGGGCAGGAACATATTCTTCCGTCAAGAAAATCTTGTTGATAAAGTAACCGGAGTATCCCATGAAATTATTTTACCACTCAAAATCGTTCAGACTGTTTCTTCTCGTCTGTTTCCTCAAACTGATTTTCACAGATGAATCAGCCGCGTCAACCAATCAAGCGAACGTCAGCAATGTTCGGTTTGAACAGATGAATGACCGGATTATCATCAACTATGATTTATCGGGCGAAACCACAAAAGAATATCACGTCCTCTTTTCATTGAAGAAAAAAAGTGACCCTGATTTCGCGTTTGTTCCTGAACATCTGACGGGAAGTATTGGAGATGGAATTGCATGCGGAGAAAATCTTTCCGTTGAGTGGAATGTGAATGATGACTTTCCTGAAGGGTTGAATGGCGGCGATTATTATTTTGTCGGGTACGCCTCTGAGGAAGAAGAGACTTCTATCAGTCCGTGGATTTGGATTGGCGCTGCATTAATAGTCGGGGGAATTGTTTTTTTGCTTGTAAACAAGTCAAAAGAAGACACTCCGAACGAATTCCCCTCGCCGCCCGGGCGACCGAATTGACGAGAATAAAAAAAATATCCTGATTTTTTCAATAAAACACTTGATTTTATCAAAAACGTTTTGTAAGTTTCCACCGCAATCAACTAATCCAAAGTACTTCTTATTTCCATTTGGGGAAAGACCATGAAAAAACATTTACCGTTTCTCTCTGCATTTCTTTTACTTGCATTTGTCTTACTCTCGTTAGAGACAGCAACTGCACAAGCGCCAATGAAGTTCAGAACTTTTCGTGCATCAGATTATCGTTCTTTATCAACTCCCAAAAGTCGCTCAGGATTTATTATCCGCGGCAGATTACCGAATGCCGGGAACGTTCGCGACACAGTATTTCTCAATCGCGGTTTCAGTTGGGAAGCGCCGGAAGATGGCGGCTTCTTACGCGTCGGGCATCGTTTTACAGATAGTTCGCGTTGGTATGGATGGTTCTTCTACTTCCGATGGCACTACAGCGCTCCCGAAGTGCGATACTATATTTTCAGTCCTTCCGCATTAGCGAAGAGTCCCGATTACCTGAAAATCCGGGGTGAAATCAGGACAACGACATATTTTGGAAATGCCGGAAATGCGCTTACTCAACATCTCACTGCAATGAAAACGAATATTGCCGCAAGTGATTTGGGAATTATGCCGGCAGGATTCGGTGACCTTGTTTTCAATCAACCGAGTGGTCCCGAAACAATTCTCAACGGTAAAACAATTCGTGAAATTGTGATGCTCGGTGATTCTGCAATCACGCTTGGTAAGTTACAGAAAACGAAATATCCCATGTCATTAGTGAATGTTATTAATACAGTCATCGCTCGCATTAATAACGAGTTTTATTCCCCGGTTGTTGAAACAACGAAAACCAATCCGTTGATTCTCCAGGGAGCGAAGTTACTCTCTGCCGTTCCGTATTTATATTATGACCCAACCCGGCTGATGCCATGGAACAGAAACAGAACAGAAGCGCGCATCAGCAATCCGAACCCGATGATTGAAATGCCGGAAAGTTATTCGTTGCAACAGAATTATCCCAACCCGTTCAACCCGACGACGATGATTCAATATCAATTAGCATCTGAAAGCAAGGTTACACTTACTGTCTATGATGCAGCTGGTCGTGAGGTAGGAAGACTGGTTGACGATATTCAAAATGCAGGCGAACAAACTTCAATGTGGAATGCCGAAGGACTTGCAAGCGGAGTCTATTTCTACAAACTTGAAGCGACAAGCATGACGCAACCTGATGAGTCATTTGTTCAGACGAAGAAGATGTTGCTCTTGAGATAAGGACATTTATTCAATGAAATATTAGAGTATAAAGAAACTCTATCAATTATGTAAAGGAGACGATGACTCTTCACAAGAGTATAAAAAACCCGTTCACGTGTTTTAAGAAAGTAAAACACGGAGCGGGTTTTTGTGTTTTTGCTACAGTAAAGCATTGGTTCGTTATTGTTGTTATGCATATTTTACCATGCAGTTATTCACAGGCGCAATGGCCGTGGCAAAATCCAAATCCTCGGGGAGCGATTTGCTACAGGTCCATTTCAACAATCAACAGCGAGGTTGGATACATGGAGAAAATGGTACGCTGTAAGACCACAGATGCAGGAACTACATGGATTTAAATCCCTTTAGGAATATTTATTACGCTGACTATGATTCAGTCGCTTGATGGGCGTAGGACTTTTTTCTTCTAATTGTAGATTTACACGAGTAAAAAATAACGCTTGCTATGAAATATATAAAACGAGTCTTATTTATGATAATAAGACATTATGCATTGATTGGTTATTGGAAAAAATCGTTTTTTGTAACGTCATTGATTGTATTCGTTATGATTACAATGCAAGATTACTGCTATCCACAGTGGACACATGTCGGTCTGACAGGGTATGTGTCGGTGCTTCATAAACAAAATGATACTTTGCTTGCAGGTAGTGGATTGGTATATCGTTCCACGGATTATGGAAATCACTGGGATGCACTTGAAGATCCTTACGTTTTTAATGTTTCCACTATTGAAACGATAAACGAGACGATTCTTGTGGGTGGAAATTGGGGATGCATTTATTGTGAAGAACGATCGCCGGCAGTATCCCGTTCTCAAGATTATGGAAATACTTGGACGACAGTTCTATCATCATATTACGGTGTTCAATCAATTCTAAAAAGTAATAGGCACATTTTCACAAATCCTGATGGAATGCTATATCGTTCTGATGATGGGGGAGCCAATTGGAATCGTGTTCCATCTGATTCTATATTTGGATGGCGAACTTATCTATTATATGCTGATGAAACTGAACTTTATGCGGCAAATGAAAATCAATTGTTTTACACAACCAACGAAGGGGAAACTTGGCATTCAATGACTACGGGCTGGGGAAATGCATATGTCTATTCGCTTGTGAAAAGGGATTCGTTGCTCTTCACAGGTACGAGTTATGGCGTGTACCGTTCTACAAATCACGGAGTGAACTGGGAAAAAAATAGTCCGGGAACTAACATTAGTTTTGCTCTGCTCCTTTTTGGTGATAATCTCTTCGCCGTTTGGAGTGATTCAATTTACACGACGAAAATCGATTCACTGAACTGGCAAAATGTAAGCGCGGGATTAGTTCTTCCAGATTATCGGAATATCAGTTCACTCGCATATGCAGGGAAATATCTTTTCGCCGGAACAAATTATGGAGTCTGGCGGCGACCGTTATCAGAAATGGTTCCTTTAGATGAAATAAAGGTTAAAAGAGGTTGGAATTTGATTTCGCTACCGGCTATAACCACCGATTGTAGAAAAACCGATTTGTTTCCTACGGCAACATCGCACGCGTTTTCCTATAACAGTTCTACTTATACCCAGCATGATACACTTCAAAAAGGTATAGGATATTGGATAAAGTTCAGTAGTGAGCAGAAAATATCAATCATTGGTTCAAAAATAAATATAGATACGATTAATGTACAACCAGGATGGAATATGATTGGAGCAATTAGTAATCCGGTTCCGGTTGGATTTACTACTTTCATCCCCCAGGACATGCAGGTAAGTGAATTTTTCAAATACGACCGATCATACTTTACGGCTGACACACTTCTGCCGGGGAAAGGTTACTGGATAAAAGTGAATCAGGACGGAAAGCTGATTCTTTCGTCTTCGACTACGATGGGCTTGTCGAACCGGATCAATATCGTCTCGGATGAGGAATCGCCACCACCACCGCCGGATGGTGAAATCACAAATCTCAAATCTCAAATACCAAACCATTTTGCACTTAGCCAAAATTACCCGAATCCTTTCAATCCAATAACCATCTTTCGTTATCAGTTATCAGAGGATGTCCATGTGAGGTTAAGCGTCTTCAACACACTTGGAGTTGAAGTAGCAGCACTTATTGATGGAGTTGAATCAGCAGGATACAAGTCATTAGAGTTTGATGCTTCATCATTACCAAGTGGTGTTTATTTCTATCGCTTACAAGCGGGTACATTCACCGATGTAAAGAAGATGTTATTAACCCGTTGATGAGAAGCCGAAATTATTTTGAAATCCCGCGTAACCAAAACCTACGCGGGATTTATTTTATGTGAACTAAAGCAATCAAGGTAATCATGAAAATCATAAAAATCCCGGTCTGATTTGTTCCTTCCTCGTTTTGTTCGTACTTTTGCTCATCGTATGGAGAAATACAATTTAGCAATAGCATGGAACTGGGAGTACGACGAAGATTTTCTCGTCTCAATAGAACGGGAATGTGTGCGTCGTGAGTTAACAACGCTTCGGGTAGAAGATAACAATCTTTCCGACGTCTTTCGAAAAATTCATTCGGGTGAATTTTTCGTTGATGCATTATTCGACCGTGCCTCCGATAGCGACGATATGTACGCTCATTTTGTTCATGAATGTCAGAAAAATCAAACCCGGATTTTCAATAACTATCATCTCGCAGAGCGGTCACGCGATAAAGCAACAATGCACCTCGAACTGATGACCGCCGGATTGTTCGTTCCCCATTCAATTATTCTCCCGCCATTCCATGCTCAACAGTTCCTTCATAGTACGGAAAGGGAACTCAAAACTCTTGGGAAACCCTTTATCATCAAACCGGCAAACACGACCGGCGGCGGAACAGGCGTGCATCTCAATGCACATTCGTTGCGGGACATTCATCACGCACGACAAGAACATCCGCAGGATAAATATCTGATTCAGGAAAAAATAATTCCCAAGGTAGTTGATAAACGCAGAGCATGGTTCAGAGTGTTTCATGCGTTCGGTGAAGTAATTCCCTGTTGGTGGGATGACCATACGCATGTCTATAACGAAGTAACGCTTGAAGAAGAATCCCTCTACGAACTATCACCATTACGAAACTATGCTCACACAATTCAGAGAGTCTGTAATCTCGATTTCTTCTCTTCGGAAATTGCCTTGACGTCCGAGAACAAATTCGTTGTTGTAGATTATGTGAACGAAGTATGCGACATGCGCTTGCAATCGAAAAGCGCGGACGGCGTCCCCGATGATATTGTCGAACGGATTGTCTCGCTCTTGGTGAATGAAGTGGAAATTACCTTGCATCGTTCACAAGTGACCGATTAAAAATCAAAAATAAATAAGAAAACGGAAATGAAAAAACTCACCGATAACGTTGCCGCCATTATTTTGGGCGGCGGTCGCGGAACGCGACTCGCGCCATTAACTAACTACCGCGCGAAACCGGCGCTCCCGTTGGCAGGAAAATATCGCTTGATTGATATTCCTGTCAGTAATTGCATCAACTCCGAAATCCAAAAAATGTTTGTGTTGACGCAGTTCAACTCGGCTTCGCTCAACCAGCACATTTCCAACACGTACAGGTTTTCTCCCTTCTCAAAAGGATTTGTTCATGTTCTTGCGGCTACGCAAACGCCGGTAAATCCCGATTGGTTTGAAGGAACCGCCGATGCGGTACGAAAAACCCGTGCGGCTATCGAACCCTGGAAGATGGACAATCTCTTAATATTGTCGGGCGACCATTTGTACAGGATGGATTACAGGGCGTTTCTCCAACATCATCACGATACGAATGCCGATATTTCCATCTCGGTCGTTCCTGTGAATGAATCGGATGCAACAGGGTTCGGGTTGATGAAAATTGATAACAAGGGACGCATTATCAACTTCAAAGAAAAGCCGAAGGGGAAAGAATTGTCGGCGATGAAAGTGAACACGGAATCCATCGGGCTGAACAAGAGCGAAGCAAAACAAAAACCCTACATCGCTTCGATGGGAATTTATGTGTTCAAGCAACATATCTTGTTTGATTTGCTCGACAAGGAACGCAAACTCATAGACTTCGGAAAAGATATTATTCCCGCGGCAATCAAAAAGTATCATGTACAGGCATTTTTATTCAAAGGGTATTGGGAAGATATCGGAACGATTGAGGCATTCTATAACGCGAACCTGAAATTGGTAAAGCAACCGACGCCGGAGTTTAGTTTTTACGATGTGGACTTCCCGATTTACACACACCCGCGATTTCTCCCGCCGAGTAAAATCCTGAGCAGTGAAATCAGCGAGACGATGGTTTGCGATGGCTGTATCATCAAAAGCGCGCGCCTGCATAACTCTATTATTGGAATTCGCTCGCGGTTAGATGAGGGAACGGTGATTGAGAATTCACTGCTAATGGGATTGGATTATTATGAAATGAACGATGCTCGGGAGAAAGCAATCGCATTGGGAAAACCGCCGATGGGAATTGGCGCCGGTTCAATTATCAGGAATGCGATCATTGATAAAAATGCACGCATCGGGAAGAATGTGAAAATTATTAACTCCAAGAATGTGCAGGAATACTACGACAAGAAAAAACGATTCGAAATCCGTTCGGGGATTACTATTGTTTTAAAGGATGCGGTGATTCCGGATGGAACCGTTATTTGAGATTTGCGATGTGTGAAATGGGATGTGAGTTCTTACTCAATTTAATTATCCAAAGAAATTGGTAAAAATTATGGTTGAACAACAACATGTCATCATGGTCGCGTCTGAGAACGCGGCGTTGAAAGGGGGAAAGGTCGGTGGTGTAGGAGATGTCGTTCGGGATTTACCACGTGCACTGGCTTCACTCGGATGGCGAACGACCGTACTCATTCCTTCGTACTCATTTCTTCACCTGAACAATCCATCGAAGTTGCTTGTAACGTTGGATGTCCCGTACCGGGGCGGAAGATTTTCGGCCGAGTTCTGGGAAGCGGAGTCGAACAAACCCAATCCATCTGTCAGGCATATCCTTGTTCATCATCCGTTGATTGGCGGCGAGCCGATTTATTTCAATGATTCTTCCGACCAACCGTTTGCCCGTGATGCTTCAAAGTATGCCCTCTTCTGTTCTGCCGCCGGGCAATTTCTCCGTACGCCGGGAATGGAAGGAGTCTTACATCTTCACGATTGGCACACAGCGACACTGTTGCTGTTACGGGATTTGCATCCCGAGTTTTTTCATCTCCACAAGTTCAAAACAATCTTTACTATCCACAACCTCGGCATTCAGGGAACGCGCCCGATGAGGAATCATGACTCTTCGCTTGAGGCATGGTTCCCGGAATTATTTCGTTCGGGAGATTGGATAGAGTATTGGAAAGACCCGCGGTACGATGCGTTGATGTTCACTCCGATGTTTACCGGGATTCGTTTTGCACATTTCGTCAACACTGTATCGCCAACCTATGCACGGGAAATCCTCCACACAAGCAACCACGCAAACGGCTTCTTCGGCGGCGAAGGACTTGAAGCGCTCCTCCGGTTCGTGAACAACGAAGGACGGCTACACGGAATTTTGAATGGATGCGAGTATGAACCGATTCACGATTCACAATTGATGATTCAAGATTCAAAATTCTCAAAGCACTCACTACTTTCACCCGCCGCAGGCGGGCAAGCCACTCACGATTTACTAAGTTTGATTCTTGATGAACTCCAAACCGGTCAAGTAAGTATCGGTGGGTTATCCCGCGAGGATAGTCTTGGCAGACTTCAATGGCTTCAGGAACAGGATATTGAATTGCTCCTGACGAGCGTAACGCGGGTAACGGAACAGAAGGTCAGATTGTTTTGCGAGAAAGATTCTGTCGGGACAATTGCGATTGATTCCATTGCGGCTATGGTGAATGAGAACAACGGACTCTTCATCATGCTTGGTACCGGCACGCCCGATTATGAATCGTATCTTAGCGGCGCATCAGCATACCACGAACGGTTTCTCTTTGTGCGCGGCTTTTCTGAAAAGATTGCTCAGGCATTGTACGCAAGCGGCACAATGTTTCTCATGCCGAGTTTGTACGAGCCGTGCGGCATCAGCCAGATGGTCGCAATGAGGAACGGGCAACCGTGCGTTGTGCATGGCACAGGCGGATTGAAAGATACCGTGTGGCACGACGTGAATGGTTTTGTGTTCGAGGGATGGACGATGAACGATAAGTGCGATAATTTTACCGGCACAGTCCGGCATGCGATTGATGTCTTCGTCCACGATAACGAACGATGGCAACGCATCAGGCACGCCGCCCATGCCGCCCGTTTCGGTTGGGAAGATGCGGCGAGGAACTATGTCGAAATGTATCAACGAAGTTGACGATTTTTTCATTGAATCATTTTCTAAGAGGAGTTCTCCAACATTGTTGTTATCTGACATCCGAACATCAAGAGAGCAAATAATTCCGCGATTTAATTGGAAAGAACAACCGGCGACCACCGGACATTTATTCATAACTAATGGGGATAGTACGTGCAGGAAGTAGAGAGAAAAAAGGAAACAGAAGCGTTACAGACACTCATCGCCTCTTTGAAGGAAGAGAACGAAGCGTTACAAGAAACAATCCGCACACAAAAGCGGACCATTTCTGTGTTGAAGAATTTAGTAGCATCGCAGAAGAAGATGATCGCCCTTCAAACCACGTTGGATAGAACTTCAAACAGTCGGGGTGATTCTTCAAAGAAAAATGAAGATACTACAATCGAAAAAGGAGATACATCAAACGACTTTGCAGATAAGGCAATCGAAAAAGGAGATACATCAAACGACTTTGCAGATAAGGCAATCGAAAAAGGAGATACATCAAACGACTTTGTAGATAAAGCAATCGAGAAAGGAGATACATCAAACGACTTTGTAGATAAAGCAATCGAGAAAGGAGATATATCAAACGACTTTGCAGATAAAGCAATCGAAAAAAGAGATATGTCAAACGACCTTTCAGATAATTCAATCGAAAAAGAAGATGATACAATCAAATTGACTGATAATTCAATCAAGAAAAAAGATGTTGCAATTGAAGGAAATGATAATGTAATTGTGATTGCCGAACCGGAAAAGAAGCCGGAAAAGCCATTAACCCCTGTTGAATTGATAAAAAGAGAACTCTATGGGGTATTATATCAAAACTCCCGTCGTTTGGCTCCTGAGACATTGATGCGAATTATTGATGAGTTAATATTTATTGCCGGCAAGGGGGTGGTGAACGCAAAGGAGGTTCGTACAAGGTTCGGAATTGCGGTTGCAACGTTCCAACGGGATATGCTAACCTTACGAAAAATGAAGTGGATAATATCTGAGGGAGGAACCAAAATCAGAAACTACCGATTGACGGAAGAGGGGAAGCGGGTGTTACGCCCGAAGGTATTGTCTGATGGCATGTGATATGATACCACCCCTTCGGGGTTGTAATTATAGATTTATATGTTCTCTATAATCATGTCACCCCTTCGGGGTTTTGAATGGTGTTTTTGTGAGGGTATAATCATGTCACCCCTTCGGGGTTTTGAATGGTGTTTTTGTGAGGGCTATAATCATGTCACCCTGTTGGGGTTATGAATGTGTTATAGTGAACGTTAAAATCATGTCACTCCTTTGGGGTGAAAGTAACACACGACTATGAAAAATACAAACAACAACAATCCCGAAGGGATGAGATGATTATAGATTTGAATGAGCTGATGGAATGAATCCCGAAGGGATGAAATGATTAGGGAATTATATAAAATATTTTCCAATGTGTGTGATATGATGTCACCCCTTC